>NZ_DATCTU010000044.1 GCF_036567765.1 Pseudobacteroides sp. | reverse complement strand
AAAAAATATCCATACAACTCCATTTTTGGAGACGAGCGGATTTGTCAAGGTGGTACAATACCACATTAGTATAATTGTGGAAATTATAGCTGGAAATTTTAATAAAATTTTAACTGATTTGTGGGGGTGAAAAAGAAAATTTAACTCTCAAAAGTCAGATAAATAAAGCCCTCGGAGTTTCCGAGAGCATACGGAAAAGTAATTGGAGGGGTTCTTTCTGACAAATTCGGTTACATAAAGGTCACAGTGCCAGGCCTGATTGTTTCAGCTTTTCTTATTTCCTTTGGTATGAGTATGCCCTTGTTGGCAATTTTAGGGGTGCTTCTTTTCAACATGACAATGCCTGTAACCCTTGTTGTGGTGTCCGATATCCTTCCTGGAAAGCCGGGGTTTGCATTCGGGCTTACTGCATTTTCGCTGCTTATAGGAGCATTTCCTACATTTACCCCAATGAGGTCGATGTTGTATAATCAATGGATAATATTAATCATTGTGCTAATGGCTGCACTAATGCTTTATTGGGCTTTGAGGCTTTCTCAAGATTGACGCACTTAACCACCTGGGTTATACTGGATATATATTTGATAGGAGGAATAAGGGATATGAAAAAGCCGGATCGGGCTTGTAAAAGGATAGCTTGTTTTATTGCAACCATTTATAGTGTTTTTTTACTTATTTCCAATATGGCATATGCTGACGTTGCAGGAGGAGGCGTTTTTTTAACAGGAACTGTTCTTATTTTTTTTATAATTCCAATCGTAATTGTAACTGTTATATGTTTTATGATCATACGTATGATAAGGAACAAAAGCAAAGATAAAAATGATGGTCTTTAATGCCTTTCTTGTACCGCTCTTACTTACTATTATTATAGAAACTCTTGTTGCTATACTTCTTGGGAACAGACGAATGGGGTTTCTTACTGCTTTTGTATGCGTCAATATTATGACAAATCCTTTGCTTAACTATGTTATCATGGTTCTTAAATATTTTAAGGCTTATAATATTTTAATACTTGTTATAATGGAAATAATAGTTGTTATATGTGAATGGAAGGCATTATCCTATGCTTTTAGAAAAAGGGATAAATCTTTATTAAAGCTGTCAATTTTGTCAAATGCAGCTTCCTTTGGTGTGGGATTAACGTTATTTATAGAAAATATTGTTTAACCGTTCATTATTGTGCCTTTTAAATGCTCGGCTTTATAACACTTTTTACATTAAGGGAGAACATCATGCATAAAAAAATTATTATACCGATAGTAGTTTTACTGCTCATATCATTATTAATGTCCTGCACGGCGGTAAAGAGAGAGGAAGGCGTTACAGAAAAAAACTCCGCTCCGATAACTCCGCCTAAAATCGATAACACAGGCACTCCGGTAAAAGATCCTATTATGGAAGAGGTAAACAGAATGACATCGGATGAAAAAGTTGGGCAGCTTATTATTGCGGGGTTTGAAGGCCAAATGGCTAATGAGGACGTTAAAGATTTAATTGAAAGGTACCATGTTGGTGGTTTTATACTTTTCAAAAAAAATATAAAAAGTGCTTTGCAGACTGTAAATCTTATAAATTCAATTAAAGAAACAAATAGTGTAAATAAGATACCTCTTTTCATTTCACTAGATGAAGAGGGCGGAAGGATATCAAGGATGCCGGCTGAGTTCAAAAAGATACCGTCTAGCCAGGATATTGGTGCTAAAGATAATGAGGTCTTGTCCTATGATGTTGGAAGAGCTTTAGGCAATATGGTAGGTCAACTGGGTTTTAATTTGGATTTTGCACCTGTCCTTGATATTAATAGCAATCCCAACAACAAGGTGATAGGTGACAGAGCTTTAGGCAGTGATCCCGATACGGTGAAAAGGCTTGGAGTAAGTACTATGAGAGGTCTGCAATCCCAAAATGTTATCCCGGTTGTAAAGCATTTTCCGGGTCACGGCGATACGCTGGAAGATTCCCATGTGGGTTTGCCTGTTATAAATTATGATTTGGAAAGGTTGCAAAGCTTTGAATTTGTACCCTTCATTCATGCAATACAAAATAATGCTGATGCAGTGATGATTGCACATATTCTAATAAAAAAAATGGATGCAATATATCCTGCATCCATGTCTGAAAAGATTGTAACAAATATTCTAAGACAAAATATGGGGTTTAACGGTGTTGTAATGACCGATGACCTGACAATGGGTGCGATCCTGAAGAACTATAATATTGGGAATGCAGCGGTAAAGTCCATTAATGCCGGCTGTGATATACTGCTTGTATGTCATGGATATAACAAAGAGGTGAGTGTAATTGAGACAATAAAGGAAGCGGTGCAGAAAGGAATTATATCAAAGGAACGCCTGAACGAAAGTGTTTATAGAATAATCAAACTTAAAGTGAAGTATGGATTAATTGATGGTAAAAAGGATAATGTGGACATAGGGGCTATAAATAGCCAAATTAACAAAGCTTTATCTACCTTTTTTTAGTGTTTAAGAAAATGTTTGTAACATGTAGAAAAAAGAAAATAAATTGTTTACAATAATAAGATGAGCAATATTTTTATCTTTATCAAATAAGGGCGGTCGTTTATGGATTTTTCTAATATTAAAAATATCTTAAAAGACAATAAGCTGAAGGCTTTTCTTCTTGCCTTAGTTACACTTTTATCAGCACTTCTTATTATTTCATCCATCAACATGCTGTCCTTTAATTCATCAGGTAAATCCCAAAGGAGTGCCAGCAGCGAAGAAGGAAACAGCAAAGGCGGCAATAATAAAAATAACCCGGGAAATAATGAACGGGAAAACAATGATGGTCGGCAAAACAATGGACAAGACGGGAAGCCTGAGGATGGAAAGCCTGGAGAGGATGAGGACAGGGATAATCGGGATTCCAATAAAAACAGCATGGGACAGGAGGACAAGAACTTTAGCTTTGATCAGCCTGATGAGCCATTCGAAAATAATGATAGGAAAGGGGAATCCGATTCAGGTTCTTCCCAAAATGAACTTGAGGATGGGCTTAAGGATTTTGGGAGTGAAGAATATGGTGGGGATTCCGAGGGCAGTTACACAATTCCTGATGAGCTTCGAAAGAGGCTGAAAAACCAGAGACCTGAATTTAATATTGACCTGTCCAAGGATAACAGCTTACCTAAGGGCCGTTATTTTGGCGATGGAACCACATACTCTGTTCAAAACGTTAAGAAGGCAAACCATGTGCCTTTGTTTGAGGTCTTGGGAAATCTGGATAGCCCTTTTATTAAGATGACCGTTCAGGACACCTACTCAAACAGCAAATGGTATTCAGATCCGGATAAAGTAGCAAAAGTATATAAATATAATGAAAACAATACTAATGAAGAGCAAGCGTGCAAAATTAAGTTCATAAACCCTGCAAATGGTTTTATCCCGGTACCTGCCAATCTTAAGGGCATAGAGGTGCCTGTTTTGGGAGTTCTTACTTATCCTGATGAAGGAGTGTTTTATTCCGATTTCATGATAAATGATTCTTATGAAGTTTTTTTGAAGAATGATATGCCTGATAGGTATGTGCTGGAAAACAGCAATATTGACAGAACAGTTACCTATAATACTGATGGATTGGGTAGTTTGAAAGATGACGTGATAAATCTTGTGGAAGGCATGGAAACGCCATATGAAAAGATAGAAGCTGTTGCAGATTTTCTTAAGTCTAATTTTTCTCAAGGCAGTGCCAAAAACAATGCCAGTGGGGATGCGCTATACAGATTTCTTGATGATAGGAAGGGAAGTCAGCTTGACTTTGTGTCTACATTTGTTATGCTTCTAAGATGTGCAGATGTTCCTGCACGTCTGGTTACTGGATATAGAGTTGATCCAAGTGCATCGTATCAAATAGTTTACGCAGATCAAATGTGTGTTTATCCTGAGGTTTGCTTTGAAGGTTATGGATGGGTTCCATTGGATTATTTTGCGGATGTAAAACCTATTGATCCTCCCAAACGTTCTGTGACCAATATCACAAAGTTAAATGAGACTGCTATAAAGGGCAACGGGTTTAATGTAGCAGGAACGGTAAAGGATACTGGAGGAAAAGCACTTAACGGTCAGACGATCCTTATTTATCTTAAGAAGGACAAGTATGAGGAATGCTTGTCCTATGATAAGGGAACCGTTAAAAACGGAGTCTTTGACATCGACTGTGTGTTGAAAGAGAATGTTGATGTAGGTAGTTATCAGGTAATAGCCAAAACCCTTGCAGATTCTATTTATAAGGAATCGGACAGTGACCCTGAGCTCAAAGTGCTTGCTGAGACGGATATATCAATTGCTGATCCTGCGATAACCGATAATGGAAGAAAGCTTCTTATAGATGCAAGCCTTTTCGAAAGGCTTTCTAAAAAACCTGTCAGTGATGGCGAAGTGAAGATGAGTTATACCAATTCGGTCAGTGGCAGAGCAGAAGGGATTATTAGTGCCCAGGGTCAGGTACAGGATGGAAAGTTTGTGACATCTCTGGATTTTTCGGGGAATATTGAGCCGGAAAAAAAATATATTTTCTTTTCTCGATATCTCGGAGTGTTAAAGGGACAGTACGTTGGAACCGATTATTATATACCTTCATCGGGTGAAGTGGATGTGAACCTTATTGTAATACATTGGTGGAGGATTTTTATAACACTTTTTATTCTGGTTGCTCTCTCTATATTTGGGTTTGTTTTACTAAAAAGAAGGAGAAAGCTTGCCGCAGCATCTTCTTATGGAAAGGGTATAGAACAATTTAACAGCAAATACAGAGTAGAAGACCAAAATGTTAAAACTGACGGTGAAGTATTGAAAATAAGCTTTCCTGACATAGGCCAGGAGTTCGAAAATGTCTGGGGTATAAACGAAGTTTTGAGAGTAAGGTTTCATGATTCCTTGGGCAATTTTGACATGCTAAATATGATGTTTGATAGAAAGGGGATTAATAGGATAAGGGTTTTCTCCGCTTCTGGCAGTGATACAAATGTAGGCAGGATTATTCGCATTGTCTGCTATAGTGAGGAAGTCTTGATGCTAGGAAAAAAACTCAATGATATTCTCTATGATAAATTCGGTTTTATGCCCAAGAGGCAAACTCCCCGAGAAATTATTAAATCCTTGCAGAGTGTTCAAAAGGACAATGTAATAAAGGGGTATACCGACAGTGATATAGAAGAGCTTATTCTTATCCTGGAAAAAGCAGCATACAGCATTGACGAAGTCAGAAGAGCCGATTATGAACGCTTTTATCTATTCGTTTGTGCATTGCAATATTAATGAAAGGAACCTTAGAAATGGGAAACCAAGGCGGCAAAAATACATCTATTTATATCTATATTACAGCAATAATAATTCTTACGGTGATATCTGTCTTAATGGGAATTAAAGGGCTCAATGAGGCAGGAGGAACCAAAGTCAGACTGCTTTTTATTCTGATACCTGTTATATTTGTTCTGGTGGGTAACCTCGCAAAGAGTATAATCAGCATCTTCTTAAGGGGATTGCTTGCACAGGCCTTTGGAAAAATGTCGGTAATGCTGGGGTGGGGGGGTGCTGCGTTTGTTTTTTTCTTTCTTTTACCTGAGGCAGATAAGATCAACAAAGCCAGCTTGGGAGTGCCGTTTGTGGCCTTAATCATTACATTTAACAGCTGTTTCTATGAATTTATAAAAAACAACATCATATTTTCCAGAATAATTAAGGCGGTTTTGTACTTTATACAAGGCTTTATTCTAAGGCAGATGATCTCCGCTCTATGGGAGAATGGCTCATGGAGTTTGGGAGTACAAATATCGGTGGGGGATATGGTCTTCTTCGGCCATATAATGATGTTTTGCTCTGTCTTAATATCCATGCTGGAGCTTTCCGATAACTCTTTTTATAAAAAGCTGGGAGAATGGTTTTCAAGAAATCTTTGGTTGAAATTTATGGCGGGATGCATGTTGGTATTATACTTTAAGGATATACGATCCCAAATGAGTGACAGCTTTCCTTCGCTTTTCGTATATGTAGAATGGGCAGGCATATTATTTGTTCTTCTTATAATTTTTATAGTTGCTTTCAGCAAAATACGAGGAGATAGAGCCCCTCAGTTTCACGAAAGATTTGGAAAGCATGTACAGGAGATAATTTACAATAAAAGCTATGAGGGACGTGAGATTTCAATGTTTCTGGAGGAATACGTAAACAGGGGAGAGTTATCCGGGATACTGGCATTCCTTGTGGGGCTGGCGAAGGAACGTATGATACCCGATATGGAGACAAGACGCTTAATAAAGCCGTTGACCGACTTTAAGGGTGTTGAGGTTCCGAAGGTTTGCTATAAAAGCGAGTATAACCATATTATGCAAATGAATATGGGCGAACGTAAAAAAATTATAGAAGTTGTGATATGGAATATTAAAAACTACGGGAGGAACACTGGCTATGTATACCAAAATGAATACTGGGGACATACAGACAATATGCACAAGGATTATTGACGAGGCAGGTAAGATATTTGTTGCAGCGGATAAAGGGGTACTGGTTAAGATATTAAGCGGTTTTTTAGCCGGAGGGCATATACTTTTTGAAGATAATCCAGGCCTTGGTAAAACGTTGCTTGTTAAGGTGTTTGCTAAAATAGCAGGGTGTGAATGGAAAAGGATCCAGTTTACTCCCGACCTGATGCCGGCTGATATAGTAGGTACCAAGGTTTGGAAGGGCATGAACTCCAGCTTCGAGGTTGAGAAAGGTCCTATTTTTACTAACTTTCTCTTAGCGGATGAAATAAACCGTGCAATGCCCAAAACTCAGTCTGCACTGCTTGAAGCAATGGAAGAACACCAGGTAACCATAGAGGGAATTACCTACAAGCTTGGACAATTGTTTACCGTTATGGCCACTCAAAATCCTATAGAGATGGAAGGTACATATCCTCTTCCTGAAGCTCAGATGGACAGGTTTATAATGAAAATTTCCATGGGATACCTTGATTCGGTGGAAAAAGAAAGTGAAATCTTAAGAAGAAGGGTATTATGGAAGAAGGATGACCCTACAGAAGATATAAAAAGCGTTATAACAAGAGATGATATTTTGATGCTTCAGAATGAAGCCGAAAATGTTTATGTTGATGAAAATATTATAAAGTATATTTCGGAAATTGTAAGAGCTACACGAAAGAATGCCAATGTCAGGATGGGAGCAAGTCCTAGAGGAGGATTGGCACTTCTGAAGCTTACCAGGGCTCTTGCCCTTATAAATGGAAGAAATTTTGTTATTCCTGATGATGTGAAGCACCTTGCTTCAAATGCTTTATCACACAGGCTGATGCTTAGTGTTGACAGCATCTTAGAGGGTATAACTGCAGACTCTGTGATAAATATGATATTAAAGGGAGTAGAAGTTCCCAAAGAATATACGAGAGGTATATAAATATGGTGCTGCCGGATCCGGTTGTGAAAATGATAAAGCTATTTTGCTGGATTTTGCTGATAGGTGTGTTTTTTGCCAATACAATAATTATCATGCTGTCCTTTATTCCGTTTATGTTTGCTGCTATAGGGCTTTTGATAAAGCAGCCTTCAAAGATTAATATTGAAAGACACTATTCTAAAGACAGGGTTTTTTCCGGAGAAATCATTGAAATATGCCTTGATATAGAGGCTCAAGACGGTATTGGAATTATAGAAATTTCGGAAATACTCCCAAGGCACTTTGAGGTGATTGAGGGCTCCAATTATAAAGTACTCTGGAAGGGAATGGGTATACTGAAATGCAGGCTGGTATATAAATTTAGATGTACTACCTCGGGTACTTATCATATTGGAAATGCAGCGATAAAGGTATCTCACTGCATCTATGGACATGTTCACAGCTCTATGGAAAGAAGTGCAAAGATCATTGAGGTCAGCCCTAGGATATTTGATACAACCAAAGCAAAAAGTATTTCAAATTTCAGTAAAATACCAATGCCGTTAGGAAACATTTCAAATATGGGAATGTCTACCCTTGAATTTAAAGAAATCAGGCAGTACTGCTACGGTGATTCATTCAAGCTTATCAATTGGAAGGCTACGGCACGAAATTTAAACAAGGGTGGATACTGGCCAATTGTAAATGACTATGAAAAAGAGGGGAAAAAATCTGTATGGATTTACCTTAATATATCAAAAAGTATGGGTATGGGTTCTAATATTATGAATTCATTGGAAGCAGGGCTTGAGGCAGCCAATTCACTAGTGGATTTTTATCTCAAACAAAATGCTTTTGTAGCTTTTGGTACGTACAATGATATGCAGGAGTTTATATACCCTGGTTCAGGACAAAAGCACTATATCAAAATACTTAAAACAATATTAAGGTGTAGTTCAAATATTGGAGCAGTAAGAAGGACGGATAACAGGTCAATTTCATTAAAAGAGGCGATAATTTCCAACAAAAAATATTTGTCGGGATCGGAGCCGTTATTCATAATAGTAACAAGGTACTATGACAAGTTTTATGATTCGTTGTCTGAAGGAATAGATGAGATGTCAAAGTATGCATCTTATAGAAAAGGAGTCTATAAAATAATGATTGTTAACATAATCGGGTATGGGATGGCTGCCAATTCCGACCTGGAAAAATTGACTGCACAATTGCAGCACCTTAAGGATTATAAAAGCATACAAAGGCTGAGGAAAAAATGCATATGGATCGATTGGGATCCTTCGCAAACCAGCTTTTCAAAAGCCCTGATGAGTCAGGTGGTAGGTATATGACGGGTCGTATAAAGATTGTGAAAATAACTCTTTTAATTACTATGTTTTTTGCTTCATTTTATCTATTTACCGGTACCTCATGGTTTGATGCTCTGAATAAAGCATCAGGCTCCTACATGTATTCAGTAATATTCATAAATATAGGTGTTTTGGGGGCGTTAATTCTTACTGTATTTGCAGGAGTTAAGCCTGAGAAGATTATTTACATTGTTTCAATATTGCTTTGCTTTCCCTCGGTGTTGTACCACTCAAAGTTAAATTGGTTTACTATTATTTGGGGATTAAAGGTTAGTGACAGGAGCTCCTTTGCATTGACAGCACTTATATCTGTTTATGTAATTCTCGGAATTTTCCTTGTCGCGAGGATGCTGCAGTTCGAAAGGCAGTGTGAAGATTGGGTAGCATCAGGGGCTGAATATGCTGCTGCTGCAGATGTTTATAAAAGCAGATTGGAAGTGCTTTTTTTTGCGGGTGGTTTTACAGCTATACCTCTATTTGGGATATCTATTTTCGGGTCAATTATAAGATTGCCCAGTTATATGGCAATGGGATCTGTGGTGCTGGCTGTTCTAGGTGTATTGCCTGCAGCTTTTATAGTATTCTATTTTACCAACCCAGGTAAAAACAGAAAAGAATAAGGGGAAAATATAAAATTTGTCACTTAAAAAATTGTTTTCTTCGAACTTTAAGATGAAGGGGCAGCAAGTTTTAATAAAAATTATTAATAAGAAATATAAGAGATATGTGATTTCAAAGTTTCTCTCCTAATACACATATAAAAAAGGCGGTATAAATTAAATATAATTTTATACCGTCTTTTTATGTGTCTGGGAAATAAGGGTGTATTCTACACCCTTATTTGGGGAATTATATAAAGTTGCATTTTTACTCTGATAAATGTATCATTATATTCGGAAGTTATATGAAAGCGGTTATTGCAAAACATATTGAAGCAAAAGATAGAAGGTGACAGTAATGGATTTACCGAAGATTATTGATGCTCATGCCCACATTTTCCCGGAGAAAATTGCAGAACGGGCAGTAGGATCTATAGGTGAGTTTTATGGAATAACGATGTCGTGTACTGGTACATGCGAGGATCTTATTGATCACGGCAAGGAGATAAATGTTGTAAAGTATGTTGTTAATTCAACAGCTACAAAGGTTGAGCAGGTTGAGCCTATAAACAGCTTTATTGCAGATGCCTGCGGAAGGTTTGATTGTTTTATCGGACTAGGAACTATTCATCCTGATGTGAAGGATGTGGAAGCAGAGATAAACAGAATTATAAGCCTTGGACTTAAGGGCATAAAGCTGCATCCCGATTTTCAGGATTTTAACATTGATGATGAATCTGCTTTGAAAATATATAGGGCAGCAGAAGGAAAACTGCCGATACTTATACATATGGGGGATGAGAAAAGAACATCTTCAAGGCCAAAAAGGCTTGCAAGGGTTTTGGACATGTTTAATGATTTAAAGATTATTGCTGCTCACTTCGGTGGCTACAGCATGTGGGATGAAGCAATAGAATGTTTAGTGGGTAGGGATGTATATTTTGACACTTCAAGCTCACTTGCTTTTATGGATAAAACCCAAGCAGAAAATATAATTAAAAGGCATGGTGCAGAAAAGATACTTTTCGGTACCGATTACCCCATGTGGATTCATAAAGAAGAGCTGGAAAGGTTCAATAAGCTGGAATTAGATAATAATGAGAGGGAAATGATATTATACGGTAACGCAGCTGGGCTTTTTAATATAGAGGAAAAGTGTGTTTAAATTTACCTAAACAAGGAGGCTTCATATGAAAGAGATTTACAAAAACCCTGCATATTCTCCTGAAGAAAGGACAAAGGATCTTTTAAGCAGGATGACCCTTGAAGAGAAGATTGGGCAAATGTGTCAGATTGATGGAAGAGAAAACCCTGAGTTCTGGATAAATGAAAGACATATAGGTTCTTTTCTGCATGTAAGGGGGAAAGAAGCTCAAAGGCTTCAGGACATTGCCAGCAAAACAAGGCTGGGTATTCCTATTATATTTGGAATTGATGCAATACATGGCCACGGATTTTACAGCGGTGCTACGGTATTTCCTTCCCAGTTGGGTGTGGCTTCCAGTTGGAACCCTGATATATTAAAGGAGATGGCTGCGATAACAGCAAAGGAGGTTATCCTTACCGGATTGCATTGGACATTTTCGCCTGTAATCTGTCTAGGCAGGGATGCAAGATGGGGACGAGTTGATGAGACGTTTGGGGAAGATCCTTATCTTGCGGGTATTTTAGCTGCAGCAATGGTAAAAGGTTACCAGGGTGAGAAGCTTTCCGATCCATACAGCATACTTGCTTGCGCAAAGCACTATGTAGCTCATGGAGAAACAGTAGGGGGAAGGGATTCAACCGAGTGCGATATAGCAGAAAGAAAGGTGAGATCCACTTTTCTGCCGCCTTTCAAGACAGCAGCGGATGCAGGGTGTGCGACCTTTATGACTGCGTACCATGCAATTGATGGACTTCCATGTACTGCAAACAAGGTGCTTTTGAGGGACATTCTTAAAGACGAGTGGAATTTAAGCGGCTTTATTGTGACTGACTGGGACAATGTGGGCCACATGCACAGGCTGCAAAAGGCTGCACCTGATATGAAAACGTCAGCTGAGCTGGCTATTAAAGCAGGGAACGATATGATGATGTCGACACCTGAGTTCTACGAATCTGCAATAGAGCTTGTTAAAGAGGGAACTATAAAGGAAGAGCTTATAGATGAGGCTTGCAGAAGGATACTGGAAACAAAATTCAGGCTTGGACTTTTTGACCATAAGCGAAACACAGATTTTACAAAAGCACGGAGCATAATAGGATGTGCAGAACATAAAAGGGCAGCTTTTGAAAGTGCTTTGCAATCCATTGTATTATTAAAAAATGAAAATGGTACCCTGCCTGTTTCAGATAAGGTGAGAAAGATTGCTGTAATCGGACCTAATGCCCATGATGTTGAGGCTCAGCTTGGAGACTGGACATTCGGGCCGAGATATTATCCTGAAAAACCCATGCTGGAGTACAATGACTATGATATAACCTCTGTAGTTACCATACTTGACGGCATCAAAAAAAGAGCAGGGGATAGGGTGGAAGTTGTATATGACAAGGGCTGCGATATGTTTGATGAGTCAAAAGAAAACATAGAAGGGGCAGTAAAATTGGCACAGCAGTCCGATATGGTAATTGCAGTTGTGGGAGATACTGTGTTATTAAATGGCGAAGTACGTGACAGGTCAAGCCTTGATCTTACAGGTGCACAGCAAAAGCTTCTTGAGGCTTTGAAGAATACCGGTAAGCCTCTTGCTGTAGTGCTTATAAACGGTAAACCCCTTACTGTACCATGGATAAAGGACAATGCAGATTCTATCATTGAAGCCTGGAATCCCGGAATGGAAGGTGGAAACGCAGTAGCGGCAGTACTCTTTGGAGATCATAATCCATGTGGAAAAATTACAATATCTTTCCCAAGAAATGTAGGTCAGCAGCCTGTATACTACAACCAGTATCCCGGATGGCACGGACCAGCCAGGTATATAGATGTGGACCCGGAGCCCCTGTTTTCTTTCGGATACGGACTCTCTTACACAAGTTATGATTATTCCAATTTGAAGCTTTCAACAAAGGAAATAGGAATTGATGGTGAGATCATTGTTTCTATAGATGTAACAAATACCGGGTCAATTAGAGGCACTGAGATAGTACAGCTTTATATAAATGATATTTACAGTTCGGTAACTACTCCAATAAAGGAACTTAAAGGTTTTAGCAGGATAACACTTAATCCTGGAGAGACAAAAAATGTACAAATTAAGCTGCCTGTTTCCCAATTATCACTTATCGATAGACAGTTGAACAGGGTTGTGGAGCCTGGGGAATTTGAAATAATGGTAGGAAGCTCATCTAGAGACTGTGACCTCATAAAGGATATTGTTAAGGTTGTTTAATGAGTTTATTCTATGGGATTTTGTATGAACTGCTATGCGTTAGTAATTAAGTATAATTAACTTTTTTAACAAATAATTTACAATTTGTTCATTGACAAGTTAATTATATTTACGGTATCATTAAAATAGTTAATATATTTATATGTTTGTTTAAATTATTTTGCTTGTTTAATGATGATGGCTGCTTGATGAATTGGAGGTTACTATGAGCATTGTTGTTAAAAAAGGCACTGATTTTAAAAACAAGGTTTTACACTTGAAAAATTACAGTATGGAGCCATATATAGAAAAGGTTTATTTGGATGGGAAGCTAAAAGAAGCATCACTGATAAGCGAGCAGGATAAAAGTTTTGGAGTATTTATGCATTCACTTATTCTAAGTAATACGGTGGATCTGAAGAAGCACGATACAGAGGTTTATAAAAGAAAAGAGGATAAGTTAAAAAAAGCTGTATCTGCATATGCAAGTTTAATGGGTTTTGACGCAAATCTCATTGAAAGTATAGCACCAAAGCTACCAGGATTGGATATTAATCATGATAACAAGCTTACTTCATCGGTTCATCTTATTAATGGAGAGTTAAGGTTTGTAATCAGAGGTGCAGCGGAGTATATGTTTAGAAGCTGTACACATATTCTAATGGAGTCGAGATTTGTTAAGGTTACAAGAAAGGCTTTAAGGGAAGCATATGATACATTCAGATATATGGTTGCAAAAGGCCTGGACGTTTATGCCATTGCACTTAGGGATTTATCAAGTCTTCCGGAAAACTATAACGATAATTTTTTAAGAAGCAATTTAGCACTTGTATCCCTTATAGGAGTAAATAAAAGGCTAAGAGCCAACAAAAATGCGAGGACTTGAAGTCCTCGCATTTTTTAATGTCTAGGAAATTATGGTGCGTGCTGCACCACAATTTCTCACGACAGCGTCAAGGTTGACAAAATCATTTTATGATTTTGTTCTGTCTATATTTTTGTTCATACCGTTACTTCTTCCTGGAGGATTCCCCACTTTGCAAGCTCTTCTGCGGTACCGATATATACCTTTGTATGCATAGGTATTTGCGGGAAAAGGCTTTCTACATCAAAATTAAACATCCTTATGCAGCCATGTGAAGCATATGTACCGATAGAGTATGGATCGGTTGTACCATGTATACCATAGGATGACCCGCCCTTTAGAGAAAGACCCATCCATCTGTATCCCAAAGGATTGTAAGGAGAACCTCCATTAACGGGCTTTGCATACCCGCCGCCGCCCCAGGCAGGATTTACAATTTTATTAACTATTGTAAATTTACCTGACGGTGTTAGTGTGGACGGGTTTCCAACAGCTACAGGATATTTTTTAACCAGTTTGCCGCCCTTGTATAACGTCAATAAGTTTTTAGACTTATTAATTGTTAACCATAGACCTTCGGATGGTATGTCGGATACCTTATCGGAAGGTGACAAATCAGGAGCAATTAGTTTTTTAAGAACTGCATCAGTAGTTTTTTTATCCCACTTGCCGGTAGGGTTCATATTGTGGTTGCTTTGAAAGTGAATAAGGGCACTTCTGGAATTAAGGTTTTTATCTTTGAAGTTCTCCTTATAATAGCCAAGTTTTTTTAGTGATGCCAGACTATTGTTTTTCACAAGCTTTTTTAAGTTGGAATCTACAATCGGCACTTTTTTTATAAGTTCAAGTGTCTCATCTATAGAGATAGACTTGTTGGAACTGCTAATAAAAGATATTGGTTCCTTTGAACTTATTTGCGTATTAGTGCCTGCACCAAAGCTATAACCTGTAACAGAAACGGCTGTGAGCGAAATAAGCAGGGGGTATAGCAGCAACTTAGCGGACTTTCCCTTAAGTATTTTAGATTTCATATGCAAGAGTATCACTTCCTAAATATGTATAATTGGTTGAGGAATAAGTAAAATATCATAAAGCATTTATATTTATATTTTACCTGTTCCCAAGCTTAATAAACATTATATGCCGGGAACTTGATTTCTAAAACCATATATATTTATATAGATAAAAATATTTAAAAGTATTTATTTAAAGCGGCAAAGCTGGCAAGACGGCGGAAATATATGATTTGATAATAAATAAACATGAGAGGAATACCCTATGAAATCCGCAAAATGTAACACTTCTGTAATTATTCTTAACAAATTCTTAAATTAATGTGATTTAAAAAAATATATATTAAAATTGCATTTAGTCTTAGCATTAAAATAGTGCACATAATAAATATCGGCATAAAAATGGAAAAGTTTATATGGAGTGATGAAAAATGAGAGGTTGGAGAAAAGTAAAGTTAGAAATAATTCTGTTAATATTTATTGTAGTATCCTCAGCATGCAGCCATCCTGAGGAAGAGGCTATTCCTGCTGTGGGCAGTGGACAAATTAAAATAGGAGAATATAAAGCCCAAAATTTAAATGAAAGTATGCATAGCAGAAGCACTGAATACGAATCTGCCAGTTTCCCGAGAGATGAATTGGCAGAATATGAAGGTGTTATAAACCACATCTTTTTTCATCCTCTTATAATTTACCCCGAAATGGCCTTTGATGGAGATTATCTATCCGAGGGTTATAATGACTGATTTGTGACAGTTAGTGAGTTTAAACGGATTATAGAAAGCTTGTATCAGAAGGGTTATATACTGGTAAGTATTCATGATACCTTCGATGTAAAAGAAGTTAGCGGAAAGAGGTTGTTACAGCAAAAAAAACTTATGCTTCCTAAGGGGAAGAAACCATTGATAATATCGATTGATGATATGAACTATTACGAATATATGATAAGCAATGGTAATGCACATAAACTAATAATAGATGACGGGGTAGTAAAGACCTATTCAAGAGATAAAAATGGACAGACAGTTATATCTGATGACAATGATATTGTACCCATATTAGACAAGTTTGTTAATGAGCACCCGGATTTTTCTTTAGAAGGTGCTAAAGGAGTTATAGCACTAACGGGCTATGAGGGCGTTTTGGGATACAGAACAAATGAACTTAAATCCGCAGTGTATGAGGGCCAAAAAAAGGAAGCAATAAGTTTGGTAAACAGGCTTAAGGAGACTGGGTGGACTTTTGCGTGTCATGGATATGGACATCTTGATGCAAATAAGGTTGACATTAGCAGGCTTAAGAGGGATACTAACCGCTGGAAGAACGAAGTAGAGCCGCTGGTAGGTCCAACATCTATTTATATTTATCCTTTTGGCAGTACTGTTAATTATACTGAAGCAAAGTTCAAATTTCTAATGGATAGTGGGTTCGATGTTTTTTGCGGGGTTGGGCCTGAAACTGTTGCCGAGTACAAAAAGGATTGTATAATTACAGACAGGAGGCCAATTGACGGAATTAGCTTTAATAATGCTAAAAGGCTTGCAGATTTGTTTGATTGCAATGTAGTGATAGATGGAGTTAGGCCAGAGAAGCATTGATGTCATACAGTTAAATAAAAAAACACTTGCGATTATGTTTTTAAATGTAAGATTATATCTGGCTTAATTATATGGCGGTTGGAGCTTAAATATAGTAAAATATCACTTGAAGAATCTTGTTTATGAGGTAAATAAAAATGGAAAATGTCAAGGTGCTTGTTGTTGAGGATGAAAGTTCTATAAGGAAGTTTATAAACATAAATCTTGAAAGAAGCGGATTTGAAGTAATAGAAGCCGAGTCGGGAGAAGAAGGACTTAAGAAGCTGGTAGAGTGCGGCCCTGAGGTGGTTGTATTGGATATTATGCTGCCGGGTATTGACGGCTTTGAGGTCTGCCGGAGGATTCGGGATGAAAAGTCCGATGCGGTGGTTATTATGCTGACTGCTAAGGGACAGGACATGGATAAAATTGTAGGCCTTGAGTTAGGTGCTGACGATTATATGGTAAAGCCCTTCAACCCTCTTGAACTGGTTGCAAGGATAAGGGCCAATCTTAGAAGGATCAGTAAGTCGCCGGAGGACAGTAAAAACATAATTGCTACAGGAAGGATAAAGCTTGACATTACAGCCCAGAAGTTTTGTAAGAATGGTATTGATGTTGAGCTTACGCCCAGGGAGTTTGCCATTGTGAAAGTATTTATGGAGAGCCAGGGCAAAGCTTTCAGTCGCGATGAGCTCTTGAACCATATTTGGGGAAGGAATTATTTTGGTGATATAAAAACGGTGGATGTCCATATCAGAAGGCTGCGTGAGAAGATTGAGGATGACCCGTCGGATCCAAAACTCATAGAAACGGTTTGGGGATTCGGATATCGGTGGCGGAAGGCGGAATAGTATGAGGAGTATAAGAACCAGGTTGGTTGCAAATTTCATGTTTGTAATTATAATAACGGTCTTGATTTTAGAAATTCTTCTTATTAACGTTATAAAGCAAAACTACTATGTCAGCCGTGAAGGTTTTTTAGTCAGCCAGATAAAGCTGTGTTCGGATATCTATCTTAGGTATTATTCCGATACATCGCTGTATGAAAATGTTTTGAATGATGTTGATACATTCTGGAAGCCCATAAAGGCACAGGTTCAGATTATTGATCTTACTGGCAAGGTGAAAATGGACTCAATCGGTGTTACCCCTGAAGATTTATCTGCGAAAAAAGACGTAAAAGAGGCTTTAGACGGAAGTATAGGGACCTGGGTTGGAAAGGTTGATTATACCGATGAGGAGGTTATGGCAGTATCATGTCCCCTGAAGTCGGGCACTGAGACGGTCGCAGTTTTACGGCTTATAGCTACATTGGATGATATAAACAGGGATGTAGGAAAGATAACTAAAATTTTTATATTTATCGGTATTGCCGTAATAATGATTTGCGGCCTTTTGAGTGTGCTGCTGGCAAATTCTATTGTCGAGCCGCTTAAGGAGATTACCGGGGTTGCGGAAAAGATGTCCTTAGGGGATTATAAAATAAAGAGTATTAAAAAGAATGACGATGAAATCGGAAGACTTTCCGATACATTAAACCATATGGCGGAGGAAATACTAAAGAAGGAGCAGCTTAAGAACGATTTTATATCATCGGTATCCCATGAACTCAGGACCCCTCTTACATCAATAAAGGGATGGGCAGTTACGTTGAAGGTGGGCAATCCTGAGGACAGAGAGCTTATTATGGATGGGCTTGAAATAATTGAAAAAGAAAGCGACAGACTTACTTCTATGGTTGAGGAGCTTCTTGATTTTTCGAAATACGTTTCGGGAAAATTGCAGATTGTTAACAGGGAGGTCAGCCTGAAGGATCTTCTCGAATACTTGGAAATCCAGCTTGTACCGCGAGCAGAGAGGGAAAATGTTGAGTTTTCTGTTACCCAAAGTGAGAATCTACCCAATATTTTTTCCGATGAAAACAGGCTAAAGCAGATTTTTATAAATATACTTGATAATGCATTCCGCTTTACTCCTCCAGGGGGTAAGATTGATTTTAATACACATTGTGAGGAAGGTAAGGTTATATTCTCAATTAAGGATTCCGGATGCGGAATTTCACAAGAAGAGCTTCCGAAGGTAAAAGAGAGGTTTTATAAAGGCAAAAATGAAAAATCAAGAAACGGGATAGGACTTTCCATATGTGATGAATTGGTAACATGTATGGGAGGCACCTTAAGTATAAAAAGCGAGCTTGGAAGCGGCACTGAGGTAACTGTTATCATGCCAGTTGCAGGAGGTGTGGCATAACTTGATTAGAGCATTGAAGCTTTGTGCACTGATGCTGACAATTATTTTACTTTCGGGCTGCTTTAATATGGGCAAGCCTTCAGGAATAGAAATAGCTCCTCCTAAAAATAATGTTTTATCCTTTGAGGGTATTTGGGAATTTGTAAAGTATATAGATGGGGGATTTGCATCATCAAGGAAAAAAGATGTGGAAAATTGGATTGGCAAAAAGGCTGTTTTCTCAACATATGGAATAAAAGTCAGTGATAACATATGGACAAAAACCAGCTACAAGGTAAAGAGAGTGGTTGCTGAGGACTATTTCTTGTATAGGTACGGTATATCGGCCATTGATTTTACTGTCAACGAAAAAGAGGTGTCTGTCACAACCATAACATCAGGGGATAAGTTCCTGTACGATTTCATAAGGCTGAGCGATGATGAAGCATTGCTTGCAATTCAAAGCAATCTTTGCATGATTAAGAGGCTCAGTAAAAAGATAGATGACGGTCTGATACAGGAATTGTCCAGTAAAAAGGATCAAGAAAACGAAACCCAGTTGCAGACTGAGTCGGAGACAAGGAGTTCAGGCTTATTATTGGGTATAAGGTTTATTAAAGGCACTAATAAGGAAGAAGGTTCCGATACGGAGTACGGCTATAAAACTTTATGGATAGCCAGCAAAGATTCTGTTTTCCATCCAATTTTGGAAACAGACAATATATTTCTTCCAAGAAAAAATGGTTTCTGGAAGGTTGAAAGCAATAGAATGATGGAAAACTCAATAGAGGAGGATAAACTCATGGTTTATAATCCTTATCAATTGTATAATAGCGGGACGGGTTCTGGAACATCAGATCTTGCTGAAAAAAGCAAGGCCTTACACTCCATCACAGGGGAAAAACCGATGAATAAGCAAAGCAGAGGTTTGTCAGATGAAGGGAAAAATATATACAGAAAGATATTGTTTATCGGGAATGATTATGTATCTATGGAAGTGACGTTTAAAGACAAATCGCCTTTTGCAAAAAAAGGGCAAGAGCTAAGTATCATGAAGGTTCAACCTGTAGATAATATTACTGGCGAACACGGGCTTAAGATATCCGATATTGCAGGGGATAAAGGTCTTAAAATGCTCAGGGATTCAAGGAATAGCAAAATTTCAGGCCTTGGTGCTGCAGGGATTAGCATTGTGGATAAAAGCATTGAAGAAGAGAACTTCTATTTGCAGCGAAAGAATGGACACTGGTTTTTAAGGGGAAGGCTCAGCTATAAAAATGATTCCATGGTGGAACATTCCGACTTCAACATCAATCTTATTATTCCATCCACTCTTGTAAGGTATGATGTTCTGGCTTTGCCTTGGACAGACATAAAGGACAGGGTTCCTGATGCTATCGATGCATTCACGTCTCCTTATGAGGATATGGCAGTAATTGTCTCAAACAGCAAGCTATATGTTTATCAGATACATGAAGGAAGGCTTAAGTATGAGCCTTTTGCAAAGATTAAACTGGGCAAGGGTGACTCTGTGATTATGGCTGAATGGGCTACAGGTAAATATGTAGATAACTGGGAGGACACCTTTATGAAAAATGAATACAGCAGGGTAAGCTATGAGGAGTAGTTTGAAGGGTATTTGCTGCTTTGAAATGTTATGGTATAATACTGGAAATGTGAAATCTTATAGTATAATCAATATTTGAACAATCAACTAAAATTACCGGGAGGATTGACATGGAGAATTTTGAGTTTTACAGCCCCACCAGAATAGTATTCGGAAAGGATACGGAAAATCAAGTGGGTTTCCTTACTAAGGTTTACAGTAAAAGGGTATTGCTTCATTACGGTGGAAGCAGCATTAAAAAATCCGGCCTCTATGACAGGATAATTAAGTCACTGAAGGATGAGGGCATAGAGTTTGTTGAACTTGGAGGAGTAGTTCCAAACCCCAGGTTAAGTCTTGTAAAAGAGGGGATTAAGCTCTGCCGTGACAATGGTATAGACTTTGTATTAGCTGTTGGAGGCGGAAGCGTTATTGACTCTGCAAAGGCTATTGCCATCGGTGTACCCTACGAGGGAGATGTTTGGGACTTTTTCAGTGGTAAGACGGTAGAAAAAGCTCTTCCAGTAGGTGTAGTGCTGACTATCCCGGCAGCGGGCAGCGAAGCAAGCCCAAATTCTGTAATAACAAACGAGGATGGATGGTACAAAAGAGGCATGGGCTCTGACCTGGTTCGCCCGGTATATTCCATACTTAATCCGGTATTGACATATACTTTGCCAGATTACCAGACAGCTTGCGGAGCTGCAGATATAATGGCACACATTATGGAAAGGTATTTTACCAATACCAAAAATGTTGAACTGACTGACAGGCTTTGTGAAGCTACAATGAAAACCCTCATAAGAAATGTTCCATTGGCACTGGAAAATCCCGATGACTACGATGCCAGGGCAGAAATCATGTGGGCAGGAAAAGTTGCTCACTTTGGTTTGCTGGGCACAGGAAGAATAGGAGATTGGGCTTCCCACGATATTGAGCATGAGATCAGCGGAATATATGACGTAGCACATGGTGCAGGATTGGCAGTGGTTTTCCCGGCATGGATGAAATATGTCTATAAACAAAATATTGAAAGGTTTGTCCAATTTGCATCAAGGGTCTGGAATGTGGAGATTTGCTTTGAAGATCAGGAAAAGACTGCACTCGAAGGCATTAGAAAGCTGGAAAGCTTTTTCAGACAGATCGGGCTTCCTGTCACTATGAAAGAATTGGGAATCACCGATGACAGGATGGAAGAAATGGCTTCAAAATGTACCAGAGGAGATACTGCTACAGTAGGAAACTTCAAAAAGCTTAGCAAAAATGATGTCTATAATATATTAAAGATTGCAAATTCATAAATTAACTAGAGAAATTTGCAATTTAAAAAATGAATACTTGCAAAAAAGTTCAATCCATGTTAATATTTATTTATCATAAATTAAAAGTGATAAATCTATTACAACACTTTTAATATAATAAAATTGTTTTCGCTACTATGGAGTAGTTGATGAAAGGCGTAGAGGCTTTCTTGTTACATAGAATATGTAACGGAAAGCCTTTTTTAGTGTCTGGGGAATTATGGTGTATACATCACTACAATTTCTCATGACTTCAGGACATTCTTTTCAAGGAGGGGGAAACATATGGATTGCAGTAAATTCATCATATCAGGTGAAGATAAACGGACATTGACTATATTTAAAAATATACTTGTAAGCAGCGGGCATGTTTTTATTGGCTACCTAAAGGAATCGACAAATCTTTTAAGGTGCATAAGAACCAATGTTCCAGACCTTATTATTGTGGAAGCAACAAATGACTTTTCTGAACTAAAAAAAGTACTTGAAATTATTGATGATGAAATCCTTGCAGCCTGTGTGGTGGTAATGAATACAAAAAACGATAAGATAATTGAATTTATAAAGGGAAAGAAGGTACTGTCATATATTACAAAGCCTGTATTTGAAGAACCTGCACTTCAGGTCATAGATATGTCGCTATTGAATTTTGGCAGAATATTGGAATATGAAAGAAAGGTAAAAAAGCTCAATGAAACATTAGAAAGCAGAAAAATAGTAGAAAAGGCAAAATGGATACTGGTTCAAAAAGACGGTTACACTGAAGAAGCGGCTTATGAAGTTATAAGGAGGAAAAGCAGGGATAACAGGATTCCTATGAA
Source organism: Pseudobacteroides sp. (assembly GCF_036567765.1). NCBI lineage: Bacteria > Bacillati > Bacillota > Clostridia > Eubacteriales > Oscillospiraceae > Pseudobacteroides > Pseudobacteroides sp. The sequence continues at coordinate 51,794 of NZ_DATCTU010000044.1, read as the reverse complement.
AGATATTGCAGAAGCCTTGATATTAACGAAGGGATGATTTGATATACCGGAGGATGAATAAATGCAATTTTAAAATACAAAACTTGCAAAAAATCTATTGACAAATAATAAAAATGATGTTAAAGTAGATAATAACAAAAGAAGTAAATAGTAACAATAAAAGTAAATAACTTGCATAAAATCCGTGAATGATTTTTATGTAGGGAGTAAAGCCAGGGTGCTAAAATCAAAATCTATGATTTTAGTGCCCTTTTGTTTTTGGTTAGAAAATTACTGTGTATTTAAATACCACAATTTCTAACCACATCAATCAACAATTGAAATCGAATGGAGGTCGTTATTATGAGACAGGTAGCTATTTATGGTAAAGGTGGAATAGGAAAATCAACTACAACACAGAACTTGACTGCGGGATTGGGTGAAATGGGAAATAACATTATGATTGTTGGCTGTGACCCAAAAGCAGACTCTACAAGGCTTGTACTCGGTGGATTGGCACAAAAGAGCGTATTGGATACCCTTCGTGAAGAAGGTGAAGAGGTTGAACTGGATAACATCATGAAAAAAGGTGTTTTCGGTATAAGATGTGTTGAGTCGGGAGGCCCTGAGCCTGGAGTTGGATGTGCCGGAAGAGGTATCATAACCTCTATAAACATGTTGGAACAGCTTGGAGCTTATACAGATGATCTTGATTATGTATTTTATGATGTATTGGGTGACGTTGTTTGCGGTGGTTTTGCAATGCCTATAAGAGAAGGAAAAGCACAGGAGATTTATATTGTTGCCAGCGGTGAAATGATGGCCCTGTATGCTGCAAATAACATATGCAAAGGTATACAGAAATATGCTTCATCCGGAGGTACCCGTCTTGGAGGTATTATCTGCAACAGCAGAAAGGTTGATGGCGAAAAGGAGCTTCTTGAAGCTTTTGCAAAAGAACTGGGAAGTCAGCTGATTTACTTTGTTCCAAGAGATAATCAGGTTCAAAGGGCGGAAATAAACAAGAAGACAGTTATTGATTTCTCGCCGGAGCATGAGCAAGCTGATGCCTATCGTGGTCTTGCAAAAGCTGTTGACGAAAATGAAATGTTTGTTATACCAAAGCCTATGGTACAGGACAGACTTGAGGCGATCCTTATGGAACACGGTATTTTGGATATTTAGAATATACCAACCTGATATGACATTTAAACATAGATATTTAAAATAGATTGGAGGAATTTATTATGTTAATGGTAAGAGCTATCATAAGACCTGAGAGAGTTAATACCGTATTGTCGGAATTATGTGATGCAGGTTTTCCGGCGGTAACCAAGATAGATGTTATGGGAAGAGGGAAGCAGAGAGGTGTTAAGGTTGGGGATGTATTTTATGATGAAATACCCAAGGAAATGCTGATAATGGTTATAAAAGATGAAGACAAGGATGATGTTATTAAATTGATAATGAAAAACGCCAAGACGGGGCAGAAAGGGGCTTTCGGTGACGGAAAAATCTTCGTAAGTCCTGTTGAGGAAGCCTATACAATAAGCTCAGGATCAAGTGGGCTGTAAGGGGGGAGAAGCTTATGAAAGAGATAATGGCCATAATAAGAATGGATATGATCAATAAGACTAAAGACGCTCTTTTGAAGGAAGACTTTCCATCTTTGCATTGTAAAAAGGTTATGGGACGTGGAAATAAAAAAGTAGATTATTCGTTAATCGAAAATTTAATCAGCGGAAATGAGGCCATGTCACCAATGCTGGCAGAGGTTGTTTCAGAGGGGCACAGGTTACTGCCCAAAAGACTGGTATCCCTTGTTGTAGAGGATGAACAGGTAAAAAAAGTAGTTGAGATTATTATAAATACAAACAGCAAAGGCAAACAGGGGGACGGCAAGATTTTTGTATTGCCTATCATGGATGCCATAAGAGTAAGGACTGGGGAAATAGGAAATGAAGCCATTTAATGGGAGGTGGTCATGATGAAAAGTAAAATAGATAAAGTTATTGAGCAGTACCCGGCAAGTGTTTTTAAAAATCGTAAAGAGCATGTGCTTCTTAGAAATGCAGATAAGCCGGAGCCCCAAACCATAACCGCCAATACAAGAACGATTCCAGGAATAATAACTAATAGAGGGTGTTGCTATGCGGGTTGTAAGGGCGTTGTTTTAGGACCCTTGAGAGATGCCTTGATTATAACACATGGTCCCATAGGATGCGGGTATTATACCTGGGGCACCAGAAGAAACAAGGGGAAAACCAAAGGTGATGAGCAGAATTATTTGAATTACTGCTTCTCGACAGATTTGCAGGAAGGCGATATTGTATTTGGAGGAGAGAAAAAGCTAAGAAAAGCAATAACTGAAGCAGTTGAAATCTTCCAGCCAAAAACCGTTATGATATGTTCCACATGTCCTGTAGGTCTTATAGGTGATGATATAAATGCCGTAGCAAACTGGGCTTCCAAAGAATACGGAATCAAGGTTCTAGCGTTTAGCTGCGAAGGTTATAAGGGCGTCAGCCAGTCAGGTGGGCATCATATTGCAAATAACGGTCTTATAAAGCATATCATCGGTACTGGAGATAAGGTTGTAGGCAAATATTCGCTGAATATTCTGGGTGAGTACAACATAGGCGGTGACGGATGGGAGCTTGAGAGGATACTTAAGAAAATAGGATACGAGATTGTTTCGATGATGACAGGTGACGGGACTGTAGAGGATTTGAAGAGTGCCCACAAGGCTGACCTTAATGTAATACAATGTCATCGTTCCATTAACTATATAGGTGAAATGCTAAATACTAAGTATGGGACTGACTGGATAAAAGTTAACTTTATTGGAGTAAAAAGCACAATAAAGAGCTTAAGGGATATAGCCAAGTACTTTGATGATGCTGATCTGACAGCTAGAACAGAAGCTGTAATTGCAGAAGAGCTGTCTGACATAAGCGAAAAAATGGATCAGTATAAGAGGCTCTGTCAGGGAAAAACAGCAGCACTGTTTGTTGGGGGCTCCAGAGCACATCACTATCAGCATTTGCTAAGGGATTTAGGTATTGAGACAATACTTGCAGGATATGAATTTGCCCACAGGGATGATTATGAAGGAAGAGAAGTTCTGCCCACAATAAAAGAAGACGGTGACAGCAAAAATATTGAAAGTATAGAAGTCAAGCCAGATCCGGAGCATTACAAGATAACTTTATCAAAAGAAAGATATGAGAAACTGAAAGATGAGATATCCTTAAACTACTATGCCGGCATGATGAAGGATATGGCTAATGGAAGTATTGTTATAGATGATCTTAACCACTATGAGACTGAAGAACTTCTTAAGATTTTAAAGCCTGATCTATTCTGTTCAGGTATAAAGGATAAATATATTTCACATAAAGCAGGAATTTTCTCAAAGCAGCTTCATTCATATGATTACAGCGGTCCTTATGCAGGGTTCAGAGGAGCTGTGAATTTTGCAAGAGATATTACAATGGGATTAACTACTCCTTCATGGAAATTCGTGACTCCACCTTGGAAGACCGAGCCTATGATTGAAGGAAGTTATGTAGGGAGGTAATTGATATGTTAGATTTAACACCTAGGGAGTATTCCAAAAGAAGTGCATTGACGGTAAATCCTGCAAAGACCTGCCAGCCGGTTGGTGCCATGTATGCAGCACTTGGAATTCATAAATGTCTTCCTCACAGCCACGGATCACAAGGCTGCTGTGCATACCACAGAAAATTCCTTACAAGGAATTTCAGGGATCCTGTGATGGCTTCAACAAGTTCATTTACGGAGGGTGCTTCGGTTTTTGGAGGAGGAACAAACTTAAAGACTGCAATAAAAAATGTTTTTTCGATATATAACCCGGATATTATTGCAATACACACAACATGTTTGTCAGAGACCATAGGAGACGATATTCCGGCCTTTGTTGCGACGGCACAGGTTCCGGAAGGGAAACTGGTTATTCATGCCAACACACCAAGCTACCAAGGTTCACATGTTACGGGATTTTCAAACATGGTAAAGGCCATGGTCAAGTATTTGGCAGCAAACAGCAAGACACCTAACGAAAAGATTAATATACTGCCTGGGTTTGTAAACCCCGGAGATATGAGAGAAATAAAAAGAATAATGAAGGCTTTTGGGCAGGAATATATAATGCTTCCTGATACAAGCGGAGTGCTTGATGCTCCCATGACAGGAAAATATGAAATGTATCCCAAGGGCGGTACTACAGTGGATGAAATAATTGATTCAGGCAATTCCATGGCGACTGTTGCATTGGGAAGCTTTGCTTCTAGTGAAGCGGCGTATGAGCTTGAAAAGAAATGCAAGGTGCCGGGGAAGGTGCTCAAGACACCAATCGGAATAAAAGCTACAGATGACTTGCTTATGGCAATTTCAAAGCTCACAGGTAAGCCGATTCCTGCAGAACTTGAAGAGGAAAGAGGCCAGGTGGTGGATATAATGGTGGATTGTCATTATCATTATCATGGTAAGAAGGTAGCTATATTCGGTGACCCCGATCTGGTTATTGCACTAACCGAGTTCACTCTAAGCCTTGGAATGATTCCTAAATATGTTTTGACGGGAACACCTGGAGATGCGTTTGAAAGGGAAGTAAAATTCATGCTGGAGGAAGCAGGTATTGATGGTAAGGTAAAAGCACTTGGAGATCTTTTTGCCCTGCATCAATGGATAAAACAAGAGCCTGTGGATCTTATAATGGGAACAACTTACGGTAAGTATATAGCCCGGGCGGAAGATATCCCCTTTGCGAGGATCGGATTCCCTATACTTGATAGAAGCGTGCATTCTTATCTACCCATAGTGGGATATAAAGGTGCCATGAGAATAATTGAAATGATCAGCAACACATTACTCGATAGGCAGGACAGAGATGCGGCAGATGAAGATCTGGAGCTTATTCTGTAAACATACCCCTCCCCAAACTCCTCACTTTTACCCCAAGCATTCGCAACGCCGCTTTCAAAAATACCTTTATCTGTTGCATCACACACCAAAGACGTTAGTCAAGGTCCTTTGGGGCATTGAGGTTTCATTTATGGGCCTATCTGTCAGATGGGTAAAAGTGAGGACAGGGTATCATCAGTGAGAAATTGTGGTGCAGTATACACCATAATTTCCTAGGGATTTAAAAAATAATAAGGGGTGATGACTATGGAAAATATTTTAACCAATGACATATTGGAAGAAAGAAAAGGGTCTATATTCTGTAATTCACAATTTAAAAATAATTTAAAATGTGATTCCCACAGCGTTGCAGGTTCTGTAAGTCAGCGTGCATGTGTGTATTGCGGTGCGAGGGTAGTGCTAAACCCAATAACCGATGCGTTCCATTTAGTTCATGGCCCCATTGGCTGTGCCAGTTATACATGGGATATCAGAGGGAGTCTTACCAGTGGTTCCGACACTTACAGGAATAGTTTTTCCACTGATTTAAGAGAGGAAAATGTGATTTTTGGGGGAGAGAAAAAACTGGGAGCTGCAATTGATGAAATTGTACAAAGGTTTTCACCGAAACTTATATTTGTTTATGCAACATGTATTGTTGGAGTAATAGGTGATGATATCGAAGCGGTTTGTAAAAATGCAGAAAAAAAGTATTCAATCAGGGTTATACCTGTTCAGTCCAGCGGATTTGCAGGAAACAAATCAATGGGATATAAAGCAGCCTGCAGGGCGTTATTAAAGCTAATGGGGGAGCCGAAGTCTGAAAAGCTCCAAGGGGTCAACTTTTTGGGAGATTTCAATCTGGCAGGCGAGATATGGATTATAACGAAGTATTTGAAACAGGTGGGAATTGGCATAGTTACAAAGGTTACAGGAGATTCCACTTATAAAGAAATAATGAATGCCCCAAAGGCATCTTTAAATATTGTTCAGTGTGCCGGGTCTATGACTTTTCTTGCGGAAGAAATGGAAAAAAGATACGGTATACCATATATAAAAGTAAGCTTTTTTGGTATTCAGGATACCAGAATATCACTAATGAATATCGCTAATATGATTGAAAATAAGGAAACTTCAGATAGAGTAAAGAAATTGGTTTTTGTTGAGGAGCTTAAAATAAGGGCTAAGCTTTCCCAATACAGAGAAAGGCTGCATGGAAAAAGAGCTGCTATTTATGTAGGAGGAGGCTTTAAAGCTATTTCTCTCATCAAGCAGTTTGCAGAACTGGGCATTAAAACCGTTATGGTGGGGACACAGACCGGGAGAAAAGACGAGTATGAGGTTATAAGAAGTTTGGCAAGCAGTGATACGGTAATACTTGACGACACAAACCCTGCCGAGCTTGAGAAGTTTATCAAGGAAAAAGGAGCAGACATCCTGGTTGGAGGAGTCAAGGAAAGACCATTGGCTTACAAGCTGGGAATTGCATTTTGCGATCATAACCACGAAAGAAAGCATCCGTTATGCGGGTTTGAAGGTGCAGTGAATTTTGCAAAAGAGATTGATTCAACAATAAATAGTCCTGTATGGAATTTTGTTTAACATTTGATACGGAATTGGGGTGATTAATATGGCGGGCACAAACTTTGTAAACTTAAATATGAATCCTTGTAAAATGTGTATGCCTATGGGAGCGGCACTGGCATTTAAGGGAATTGAAAACAGTATCCTCCTGCTTCACGGATCACAAGGCTGCAGCACCTATATAAGAAGGCATATGACGGGCCACTATAACGAACCTATTGATATAGGATCTTCCTCACTAAGTGAAGAAGGAACCGTTTATGGCGGAGAGAACAACCTGAAAAAGGGCCTTTTAAACATTATCAAGGTTTATAACCCGGATATAATCGGTGTTGCAACTACATGCCTTGCAGAAACAATTGGGGAAGATATAAATAGGATAGTAACGGAATTTAAAGAAGAGGAAGAGATAAAAAATCTTAAAATAGTGCCTGTTCCCACTCCGGGGTATGGGGGAACCCAGTTTGAAGGATATTTTTCAGCCCTCAAGGCAATGGTTTCAGGACTGGCAAAAAACAGCAAGCCAAATAGCAAAGTCAATATAATTGTAAGTAATCTAAATCCGGGAGATGTGAGGAACATAAAAGAAATACTTGAAGCATTCAAGATATCTTACACAATGTTTCCGGATGTGTCTGAAACCCTTGATGCACCTTACAGCAGGGATTATAAACGTATTCCTCCTGGAGGGACAAAAATAAGTGACATAGTGAATATGCCCGGAGCTCCTGCCAGTATTGAAATAGGATATACAATCAGCAAGGAATTGTCGCCTGGGCAATACCTTTTGGACAAATGGGGGGTAAAGTTTTATAGGTGTCCATTACCAATTGGAATTGAAAATACCGATTTGTTTTTAAATATCCTTTCTGAAATCAAAGGAAAGCCTGTACCTGATAAGATTCTGAAGGAAAAGGGTAGATTGATAGACGGAATGATAGATTCACATAAGTTTAACTCTGAGGGAAAGGCTGTCATTTATGGTGAGCCTGAGCTGGTATATGCATTAGGAAAACTATGTTTTGAGAATGGTATCAAGCCTGTATTGCTTTCAACAGGATCTCAAAATAAGGTTATAGGGCAGCTTGTTCCTCCAAAAACCTACGAAGAGAAACCTGTGGTATTGGACGATACCGATTTTGACACTATTAGAGAGAAGGCAAACAGCCTAAAGGCCAATATACTTATTGGAAACTCCGATGGAAAAGTAATTACAGAAAAAGATGGAATTCCATTAGTCAGGGTAGGTTTCCCCGTACATGACAGGGTAGGTGCCCAAAGGCAGGTCATAACCGGCTATAATGGGACTCTGAGGCTCCTTGATGAAATTACAAATACACTTATTGAAAATAAATACAACAAATACAGAAGAAGTATGTACGACAAGTATTATAAAGGTAATGAAGCAATGGAAGAAGCAAAGAATGAAAGACTGTCTATTGAAGAGAAGACGTCGACCCATCCATGCTTCAGCGGAGGATGTCAGAATGCCAGGATGCATCTGCCTGTTGCACCGGGATGTAACATTTCCTGCAATTACTGCAATAGAAAATATGACTGCCAGAATGAAAGCAGGCCCGGCGTAACCAGTAAAGTCTTAACTCCTGAGGAGGCCCTGGAAAAATTTCTTAATGTAAGACAAAAGGTGCAGAATCTAAAAGTAATTGGGATTGCAGGACCAGGAGATGCATTAGCCAATTTTGACGATACTAAGAAATCTCTTGAAATGATAAAAGCTGTTGACCCTGACATAACATTTTGCCTTTCCACCAATGGACTGATGCTCATGTATTATGCAGATGAAATAATTAGGCTGGGTGTAACTCACGTAACAATCACAATAAACGCCATAGACCCTAAAGTAGGGGCACTCGTTTACAGGGAAGTGAACTTTATGGGGGTTAAGCTTACAGGTGAAAAAGCAGCAGAAATTCTCCTGGCAAATCAGCTTGCAGGTCTCAAATATCTATCCTCTAGAGGAATTGTATGTAAAGTCAATATTGTTATGATAAAGGGCATAAATGATAATCACATTGAGTCTGTAGTAGAAAGGGTAAAAGAATATGGTGCCTTTATGACCAATATAATGCCTCTCATACCAGCAGCAGGAAGCATGTTTGAAAATATGCCCATGACCAGTAACAAGGAGCTTAATGACCTTAGAAAAAAATGCAATATACACCTAAAGCAGATGTACCACTGCAGGCAATGCAGGGCAGATGCAATAGGAACTTTGGATGAAGACGTATCATCGGAGTTTATGAATACCAAATGCTCCACAGGATGCAGTGAAAATATAAAAGGTGGAAAAAAGAAGATGTATACTTTTGCGGTGGCGACTAAAACAAACATCTTTGTTGATCAGCATTTCGGCCAATCTGAAGGGTTTTATATCTACAAGTACAATGAATCAGGCTTGGAGCTCGTTGAACAGCGTTTGATTAAGAAGTACTGCACGGGCAGCGAGGACTGTGAGCATGATGATAAAATTCAAACAATTATAAAGACTATTTCTGATTGCAACGCTGTTATCACAATGAGAATAGGTTACAATCCGTCAAAAGAGCTTGAAAAAGTAGGGATTAAGGTAATTCAGACCTGCGAGAGGATTGAAGACGCTGTAAAGAATGCGGCGGAGGAACTTTCTAAAAAAGACCGGATGGATCTGGTTGTATAAGGAGGAGATGTGTTATGCAAAAGCCAAAGTATCATGTGTTTGTTTGTTCAAGTTCAAGGGTTACAGGGCAGCAGAAGGGATATTGTTTCTCTAAAGATTCGGTTTCCGTCATTCAGAGGTTTATGGAGGAAATAGAAGAGAGGGAAATGGGGGGAGATATTCTCATTACGAATACAGGATGTCTGGGGATTTGCAGCAAAGGACCCGTGGTTATAGTATATCCCGATGGCGTATGGTATAAAGAGGTAACTGTAGAGGATGTCACTGAAATTGTTGAAGAGCATTTGGAAAACGGCAGGATAGTCAGTAGATTGGAAATTAAGTAGCACATGGTATAGGGGTGGTTGAAATGAATAAGATATATGTTTTACTGCTAGCTATAGTTATACTATGCATGGCTTCCGGCTGTAGGGGTGAAAATGAAACAGCTGCTGAAAGTAGTAAGGAAAGGATCATTGTGTTTGCGGCTGCCAGTCTCAGTGAAAGTTTTACCGAGATCGGCAGGGAGTTTGAAAGCAAGGAAGGCAACGGTGTGAAGGTTGAGTTTAACTTTGCAGGAAGCCAGACCCTTAAAACCTCATTGGAAAACGGTGTTAAAGCTGATATTTATGCCAGTGCCGGGTTAAGTTTTATGGATGAACTAAAAGACAAGGGATTTCTTGGTGAGTATAAGGTTTTTGCCAAAAATAAGCTTGTTATAGCCAATAACAGAAGATCCAAGTATGATGTTAAAGATCTGAAAAGTCTGACTTCAAAGGGCATTAGAATAGCTGTTGGAGATAAAAGTGTTCCTGTGGGGATGTACTGGATAAAAGCTTTGGAACAAGCGTTAATTGACGGAGAAATAAATAAGGAAGAGAAGAAGCTTATAGAAATTAATATAAGAACAAGGGAGCTTAACGTTAAGGATGTTGTAAGTAAGGTTTATTTGAATGAGGTTGATGCAGGGGTAGTTTATGTAACAGATCTTACGAAAGCTAATCCTTCAATATTGAAAGCAATAGAAATACCTGCTTTCGACAAAATCATTGCATCCTATCCCATAGCTGTCTTAAGTGGCTCGGAGAACAGGGACTTAGTTAAAAGGTTTTATGATTATGTTTTATCTGATGAGGGGAAGAAGCTGCTTCAAAAATATAAGTTTATTACTGACTAAAACTAAGGTATAAGGAGGTGCGGTTATATGGATAGAAGTGGTGTAAGTGCGGTAAAGTTTAAGGCAGAAGATATGGGGCACACTTTTAGTGTCAATAAGCTAAGAGTTGATAAAGAAAAACTTCTATTGGGATTTATAGCTATAACTGTCCTTCTTTACTTTACAATTATAATCATTCCCATAGTTTCCATAATCCGCACGGCAGGGCTAGTAAATACTTTGTTTTCATTAAAAAGCATTGAAAGTCTGTCTGCCATAGGTATAAGCTTGATAACAACTACATTAAGCCTGATTCTTACATTTGTGCTGGGTACTCCTGTGGTATTTATTCTTATGAATAACAAGAAGAGTGTATTTACCAAATTGCTTGATATGGTGGTCAATGTACCTGCGGTACTACCGCCGGCAGTGGCAGGAATTGGTTTGCTTCTTATGTTTGGAAGAAACGGATTTATAGGAAAATTACTTGAAGGCATAGGGATTGAAGTGGTTTTTACCCCCATTGCTGTTATTTTAGCTCAGTTTTTTGTTGCGTCAGGGCTTTATATAAAGGTTCTAAAAACAGCCACAGACGCAATAGAGCCTGAAATACTTGAGATAACTTATGTTATGGGTGCTGGTAAAATAGAGACTTTTTTGAAAATTGTTATCCCAATGATAAAAAAGCCTATAGTTGTAGGGCTTGTCCTTTCGTGGACCAGGGCATTAGGTGAGTTTGGTGCCACCATCATGTTTGCTGGAAATATCATGGGCAAAACCAGAACCATGCCTTTGGAGATATACACTCTGATGCAGACTGATATAAGTCAAGCGGCTGCTCTAGCCACGATACTTTTTTTAATAACCTTTATTATGTTGTTTATAACAAAAATATGGTTAGGGGAATGAGGTGCATATTATGGCGTTGTTTTTGGGAAATAACAGGATTCTAAAGATAATCGACAGAACGCTGCCGGAGGTTTTTGCCGGCAAAAATAACTTTAGCGGGAATGATGTGCTCAGTTTTTGCAACCTTGTTAAAATAATGGGCATAGACCTTTTTGAGGTAGATTCAGCTGTAATGAAAAAGGTTAAAAAAATGCCAAAGGGAATTGACTTTATTTATAGGGCAAACTCCGAGTACGAAGTAGAAGAGTGTATCAGAAGGGGAATCAAATATTGTGTTGTTAAGTGGATAAAACTTATAAATCCCTATTTCTGCGACGTTATTTTAAAAAGTGGATTGGCAGTAACAGTTGAATATAAGGTTGAAAATATCGGGGATCTTTACAAACTGGATAAGATGCTGGCTATGGGGAAATTAAGAAGTACAGGCAAACTGAGAATCAAGGGACTCGACAGGGTTGTTTCTGATGGGTGGCTAGAAATTCTCAGGGACATAAGCAAAAAATACAATATGGATATTGATATTTGTCCCGATAATACATATAGCATAGCCACGGCCTTAAGCTTAGAAGGAATAATGGGCGGCGTGAACACTGTTACGGGAACATTTATGGGGTATGGGAGCGGAAAAGGATTTGCGGCAATTGAAGAGGTTTTGATGGCAACAAGACTGCTTATGGATCTTAAAACCAATACTAAACTTGATATATTGCCTCAATTAAAAAAATCCTTCTGTAAGCTGACAGGATTAGTTGTGCCTGACAACAAGCCTGTTTTAGGTGAGGATATATTCAAGTATGAATCGGGAATACATGCGGACGGTATAGAGAAGGACCCATCCACATACGAGCCCTTCAACCCATTAGTGGTTGGCCAGCAAAGGAAGCTTGTCATAGGCAAGCATTCGGGTAAGAAATCGGTATGTAAGAAACTTAAGGAGCTCGGTCATGATGTTGATGAGGATAAAATTTGTACTGTACTGGATATGGTAAGGACTAAAAGCATTCATGTCAAAAGGGAATTGTATGACCATGAGCTAAAGGACATTGTACTGTCCAGGGAATTATGTTGTTTGTAATACACAATGGAGGGGTGCTATGATCAGGATTGTGGACACTACATTAAGGGATGGGGAGCAAAAAGCAGGTGTTGCCTTAAGTTGTGATGAAAAGGTCCAGATTGCCAGGCTTCTTGATAAAGCTGGGATTTATCAGATAGAAGCAGGGGTCCCTGCCATGGGTGGAGATGAGAAGATGAGCATAAAGAGAATTGCAGCTCTGGGTATTAAAAGCAGGATTTCTGCCTGGAACAGGATTAATATTGAGGATATAAGGCACTCGATGGAGTGTGAACCGGATATTATACATATATCTGTTCCGACTTCCGACATTCAGATAAAATCTAAATTAAGAAAGGAAAGAACCTGGGTTATAGATACGCTTAAAAGGTGTGTCTGTTTTGCCCTTGAAAGCGGCTGTGAGGTAACGGTTGGATTGGAGGATGCATCGAGAGCGGACTTCGGGTTCCTCCTTGATGTGATTTCAGAGGTTTCCATCGAGGGCATAAAAAGGGTAAGATATGCGGATACGGTAGGAGTATGTCATAGACAGAAAGTGTATGAGGAAATATCGGCTATAAGGTCAAAAATTGGAATAGACGTAGAATTTCATGCCCATAACGATTTGGGTATGGCTGTTGCCAATTCCATAGCGGCATATTTGGCGGGAGCCGATTTTATTGATTGCACAATAGGAGGTATGGGTGAGAGGGCCGGAAACTGCAATTATGCTGAGTTTGCGGCGGCGGTTAAGGGATGTCTTGAAGAATGGGGTGATGTGGATATAAGGGATATTATGGAGATGCAAAACACTGTCATGGGGATTATCAGTAAGAGGTAGAGAGCCCTTGCAGGGGAGGTGGTAATATCTGTTAATAGAAGCGTGAATTGAATACTCTATAGATAATAGAGGGATTTATAAGCTCAGATTCACTAGCTTTCAAACTCCGGATAAAATAAAAGGAGCAGGCAGACTGCCTACTCCTACTAAGATTTCATATTCATGAAATATATTAATATATAGTTTTGCTTAAGCCCTGTTACCCTCTGTTAGATCATGCTATACTTTTGTTGAATTGACCCGCTATCATTATCACGTCTGCCATATTTATTGCTCCATCCCTGGTTAAGTCATAAGCATCAACAAACTTTGAATCTCCTTTTGTACTGTTAAATCTGGTAGCAAGTAAAATAACATCTGCCATGTTTACCACACCATCACGATTTAGATCAACACTTATATCCGGAGTTGAAGGAATTTTTGTATATGTAGGTGTTGGAGTATGTGTAGGAGTTGGTGTTGCAGCATCCGCCAATTCGCCAACATAGGTTGTAATGCTTTGTGCAGGAAGCTGAGCAGTAAAGGAACCGCCGGATACATTTATGGAAGATCCTGCTGCCATGTTGCTGCTGCCTGTAGTAACCCAGGGAGTGACTTTTGATAAGGATGCTGCACCTTGTACATTGAATTTCTGGCTTACTGCGGAAGTACCTTTGTTTATTGCCACAATAACAGCTTTATTATCACCTTTATAGGCAGAAATGTATACGTTTGTATTTGGATTCTTCGTTGCATCAACCCTTACATAATCAGGACGAACAAATTTGGAGAAATGAGCCATCATATAACCACGCTTGCTTATAGTACCATCCTCTTTCATTGGACCATATGATCTGCGTATGTACCACCACACATATGCCTGGAACTCTGCCTCTACCATGGAATTATGCATATGAGTCGCCACATCCAATGCTTCAGGCCAGCGATCCGCTGAGTTGGCTTCACTATTTGGAACATATACTTCTGTCATCCAGAGATCTTTTCCTGCTCCTTTTTGTTTGAAAAGAGGATAAGGAAATGCACTGACTTGTGTACCATATAGGTGAGCACCGAGAATGTCCATATTGGCAAGAGCCGTCGGATCGTTCAAAATAGGGTCAGAGATATTTTTCAGGTATTGAAATGACTCTGGTGCTATTACTCTGCAGTTAATTGATTTAGCGTTTTCCTTCATGAATTTAAGCATTTCCTCTGGAGTCCACCATGTCCACTCATGTGCATAATCAGGCTCGTTTTGGACTGAAATAGCGTACAAATCCACACCATTTTCCTTCATGTACGAGACGAAATCGTTAAGATGCTGTGCATACGCAGCGTACTTATCGTACCTGAGTCGTTTTTTTCCATTGACGGTCTCAGTCATGCTGCTTGGGGGATTCCATGGGGAAGCAAAAACTATTGCACCCTTTTTAATAGCTGCTTTTGCTGTAGCTATTTCTTTGGACCAATTATCTCTAATATCGTCTACATGGATTCTTAAAATAGAAAAACCTAGCTGCTTTTCTCCATTACCAAAAGCTGTTTCTCTTTGAGATTCTGTCAAATCATCAATCCAAGTTGGAAAGTTTATTCCTCCAAAACCTCGAATTACTTGTTTTTGTGCCGATAAATTGACTGTTACATCACTTGCTGCTTGTGTTATTACTGTAAAGTTGATAGATGATGTTACAGCAACAACGAGAATGAGTATAAAAATTAGCAGCTTTCTAATATTTGTTTTCATTCTAATTCCCTCCTAAAATAAATTAATTTATAATTTACATTTATGTAAATTCAATTATTAAACCTCATTAATATATTTCGTAATATAATTTTTTTTAAGTTCTATAAAATGGATAACAACTTCTTACAGGCAGAAAAAATTCCTCGTAAATATTAGCTTTCAATAACCAAAAAAGCAATAATTGGCCAATATTATTGGTATAATTATAATAATATAAAATACAGGTGGTGATGAGCATGAAGGATAAAAACATCAAATGGCTTTATGAGGAATTGCCTGGTTTGATATCAAAGGGCATACTCACTCAAGAAACTGCACAGGAAATCAAAAAATATTATGGAGAACCTGAAGAGAGAAACTGGCTCAGGATAATGCTTGCCATATTTGGAACGCTGGGTTCCATACTTATTGGTAGCGGTATTATCCTTATTTTTGCGAAAAATTGGGATGCCTTGTCAGTTCCAGCTAGAACCGTACTATCTTTCACACCTCTTATCATTTCACAGGTGCTTGGCATTTATGTGATTCTAAAAAAGAGGGATTCGATGGCTTGGAAAGAAGGAGTATCGACATTCATCATCCTTGCCGTGGGTGCTGCAATATCCCTTGTAGGCCAGACCTATAATATATCGGGAGACAGGACTGTTTTTACCCTCACATGGATGCTTCTCATAGCACCCCTTGTTTATATTTTCGATGCATTTACCCCAGCACTTTTTTATCTTATTGGAATAACATTCTGGGCGGGGTTTGAGCAGTCGGATGGAGGCTACGCGGTGTTATACTGGGGGCTATTGGCAATACTGATACCTTATATCATTAAAGCATTCAGAAACATTGAATCAAACCGATCGGTAATGCTATTGTGGGCTTTATCACTAAACTTGTGTGTATCTATCGGGATAGTTCTGGAAAAGGTTTTGCCTGGGTTATGGATTGTTATTTACAGTAGTTTCTTCGCTGTGCTCTATCTGCTAGAAAAAGCATTTATAAACAAAAACCACTCAATTGACCGGATGCCTTTTAATGTTGTAGGTACCATAGGCATACTGGTTGTTTCCATTTTATTGACATTCAGAGGGTTCTGGGACCACGTAGGTTGGCTTATGTACCGCCATGAGGCAAGATTTAATGATTTGGCCGGAATAGTGGATTATATTCTTGTTGCCATACTCTTATCAGCAGCTGTTTATCTTTTTATAAGGAATTTAAAAACCAAGAATGCTTTTACACAGATATTCGGATTTGCAGCAATATTATCTGCAATTTGCTATATGGCAGCAGCCTTGATACAAGATGGATCTATCCCTGTAATATTGTACAATATTTATATATTTGCTCTTGGACTAAGTACAATAGTTAACGGGATAAGAAAGAAGCATATGGGAATAACCAATGGAGGTATGCTTATTATTTCAGCCCTCATTATTGTAAGATTCTTTGATACCGAAATGTCATTTTTGTTGAAGGGATTATCATTTATTGCAGTAGGTATAGGTTTTATCATATCAAATGCTGTTTTAATCAAAAAACAAAAGGAAGTGAGTCTGGATGAAAAAGCATATTAAGATTATATTGTTTATTATACTTTCCCTTGCACAGCTGGCATTTCCAGCTCAAATGATAATGAGCAGGGAGAATGTATTAAATAAGGGCCAGGTTTTTAAATTTCGCATCAAGCCCATCGACCCTGTTGATAATTTCAGAGGGAATTACTTAAGCATTTATTTTAGTGATAACAGAGTGCCTGTAAGTAGTAATGATAATTATTCGCTGAACCAAACAGTATATGCAACTGTTGAAAATGATATTGACGGTTTTGCAAAATTTACAGGGGTGTCGTCACAAATACCTGAACATAGAAATTATATAAAGACAAAGATTTTGTATTTTGATTATGAAACAAGGGCAGGAGAAGAAAGTAAAACAACAAAATTGGTTCCCAGGGCGGTTTATATAAAGATACCCTTTGAGAGGTATTATATGGCGGAAAACAAGGCTAAACCGGCTGAGGAAGCATACAATAAAAGCCTGTCGGAAAGAAAGGAAGTCTATATAACTGTAAAAATACATAATGGTGATACAGTCGTAGAAAATCTTTATATTGACGGGGAGAAAATTGAAGACTATTTAAGGCATGACTAAAGTGTTAATATTTATTGAATTTTTTGCTTTCAAATATATACTGCAATTTAAAAATGAGATATAATGACTTGTAATAATTATCTAGGAAATGGTAAGAGAATTATAGATAATTAATTTTTATCATTTTCAATTTTATAGGGGGGGTAGTAAATAATGAGAAGAAAGTCAGTATGCACATCAGTTCTACTGGCAGTTACAATGCTGCTATCAATGTTTCTTTTTAATTCAACAGTTCAAGCTGCTGGGTTTGAGATGGAAATAGGCTCTGTTGAAGGATGCAAGGGAGAAACGGTTATAGTACCAGTAAGCTTTAAAAATGTTCCTGCAGCAGGAATCAACAACTGTGATTTTACGATAAAATATGATGCCAGTATAATGAAGGTTTTAGAGGATGGCATTATACCAGGGCCTATAGCCAGAAATGCAAGCATAACATTTGACAAAATTGTAGACCCAAATAGCGGAATAATAAAGTTCCTTTACTGTGATGAAACAGGATTGGGGAATGAAGCTATCAAGTCAGATGGAGTATTTGTTAACATAAAGTTTCTAATAAAGCAAACCGCACCTATAGGTTTTAATAGAATAAGAACTGTAGGTGTATGCACCTTTGGAAGTACATATCTCGAGGCTGTACCGGCAGGCATAACAGAAGGAAATTTGAATGTCATTGAAAAGCAGGGGTACAAGGTGTCGGGCTATATAACGCCTGACTTGGCAATGGGCGATTCGTCTTCTGCCCTGAAATCCGACTTCAGTGTTGGAGTAGCAGGTACAGGAATCAATACCGTGACTGATGAAAACGGATTCTTTCAATTGTACATAGAAAACGGCATAACAAATTGTACTCTAGCTATAACCAAGGACGGCTTCTTGTCCAGGAATATAAATGGCATAAGCCTCACAAGCCCTAATGGCTTTACAGAAGTATCCTCAGTGGCAGCTCCCATCAAAATGTGGATTGGGGACATAAATAATGATGGGGCTATTAATATGAAAGACATAATTGAGATAAGTAAAGTATTCAATTTCTCCAAGTCAGACAGCGGATACAGCGGTAAATGCGATATAAATAAAGACGGTCGGATAAACATGGCGGATATAGTAGCTATAGCAAAGCACTTCAATAGGGTGCCTGCTGATTACAGCATATAGGACAGGGGGAGAAAAATGATTAATAGTTTAATTAAAAAACTTTTGATAATATATATGGCGGTTTTGGTAGTAGGAGGTGTCTCCATTGCGTCAGCTGTCTTTGCAGAGGGAACTGCTTTAGATTTGAACGGCAATGCAATTTCGTTGACTGAGGTAATAGATTTTAAGGATTATAATTTTGAAAAGCGTATACGCGAAAACATAGGTAAAAGCTATGGGGATATTGTTTATGGCGATGTTGCGGGTATAAAAGAGCTCAATTGCTCTAATGCAGGGATAACCGATATCGAAGGTATACAGCACTTTCAAAGCCTTGAGAAGCTGGATTTGTCAGGCAATGGGTTAAGTTATATAACACCGTTATACAGGCTTAAAAAGCTGAGTAGCTTAAAATTAGCCAACAATGACATTCAGGATTTTTCACCTGTAAAACCGTATTATGACAACCTTCAGGAAAAGGACTTCAGAATTGACTATATGCTTGGAGATTTAAACGGGGACCAATTAATCGATGCAAGCGACAGGGAATTATTAAAGAAGTATATTTTTAGACTTGAGAATACTTTTCCTCTTTCATCGGGTTATGAATTGAGGCTGGCCGACTTAAACGGAGACGGGAAGATCAACTCAATTGATTATGCAGTGCTTAAGAGATTTTTGCTACAATATATTAATGTTTTTCCAAGTAAAAACTACATACCTTTAGCAGATGAAAATGACTTTGAGTTTGATGCTGCTACAGGAACAATTATAAAGTATATAGGGCCTGGCGGAGATGTAAGGATTCCCTGCATAATAGACGAAGTGCCGGTAAAGGGGATAGACAATACTTCATTCTACAACTGCAATCGTCTCAGCCGTGTAATAATTCCTGAGGGTGTGGCATTTATAGGAGATTACGCATTTTCAGGTTGCGGCTATGTTACTGATATAACTGTTCCCAAAAGTGCCACTAGTATAGGGAGATATGCTTTTGCAGGCTGCAGCCTATTAAAAGGCATGATAATTCCAACTGGTGTCGCAAGCATAGGAGACAATACATTTTATGGATGCAGATCCCTTGCTGGCATAACAATCCCATACACTGTTACGAGTATTGGAAACAACGCATTTTTTGACTGCAGCTCTTTGACAGGTTTAGCAGTTCCGGAAGGTGTGACTGATATTGGGAAAAGTGCATTTGCAGGCTGCAGCGGTCTTAATAGTATAAAAATACCACAGGGTATAACAAGCATAGGAGAGGGGATGTTCTCCAACTGCAGCAGCTTAGCCTATATCACAATACCAAACGGGGTTAACGATATCGGTAAGAACGCTTTTAACGGATGTAGGTCATTGACTTCCATAACTCTTCCCCAAAATCTATTATCAATAGAAGATTATACATTTGCAGGCTGTATAAGTCTTAATAATTTAAGGTTCCCTGCAGGGGTTGTAAGAATAGGGGAATATGCATTTTCAACCTGTAGCAACTTGTATAACATAACTTTACCCGAAAATCTGAAAATTATTGGATATGGTGCTTTCTTCAGATGTACGGGACTTGCAGCAGTTAAAATTCCAGGCAAAGTAACAACCATAGAAGCCAGAGCATTTGAAGGCTGCAGCAAACTACTTTCAGTAGAATTTTGTGGAAATCAACCATCCTACTTTGGTGATTATGCTTTTGAAGGGTTTCAAACAGGTTTTAAAATTGTAGTTTTGCCTGGTGCAAAGGGTTTTGGCAAACCTGAGCCATATAATAATGAAGTAGCTTGGACGTGGACTATAAACGACAGATCATCCTACAGGGTGGTTTTAAAGGGTGCGGAAGATATAACTCCTACACCTACGGCAACCTCAGCACCGACAAATACGCCAACACCTACTCCGTCAACTAAAGTAGCTGGCGAAAAGGACTTTGAATTCAACACTGAAACAGGCACAATCATAAAATACATAGGTTCGGGTGGAAATATTATAATTCCTGACACAATAGGCGGAGTAAAAGTGACCGGAATTGGAGATTTTGCATTCTCAGGATCCTATGACCTGTTCAGCCTCATGATTCCTGCAGGAGTAAGCCGTATAGGGGAAGGAGCATTCCAGAGCTGCACCAGGATAAACCGTATAACTATACCGGAAAGCGTATGCGAAATAGGTAAGGGTGCTTTTAGAGATTGCAGTTCATTACTGAGCCTGGTTATACCTGAAGGTGTTACAACAATAGACGATTATACTTTCTCAGGGTGTTATGGAATTTTAAGTATAAGAATTCCTCAGAGTGTAATTGCCATAGGGGATTATGCATTCTCAGGTTGTAGTAAGCTTACGGCTCTTGCAATTCCCGCAAAGGTATCGGCAATAGGAAGTTTCACCTTCCAGGGCTGCAGCGGCCTTTCAACATTAACGATACCGGAAGTTGTGACCGCCATAGGAGACTATGCATTCTCAGGCTGCGGCGGACTTACAAAAATAGCAATACCAAATGGAGTGACGAAGATCGGCAAGGGTGCCTTCCAGGGCTGCAGCGGTATAGGATCGATTACAATACCCCAGGGTATTACAGTTATAGAAGAGTCTACCTTCCAGGGCTGCGGCAAGTTATTAAGCGTTATGGTACCTGACAATGTAAGGACAATTAAAAAGTACGCATTTGCAAGCTGTATAAGCTTAATTGATATAACCCTTCCAAACCATATAACAGCAATAGAGGATTTCACGTTTTCAGATTGCAGTAGACTTACAGGTATATCCCTTCCAGGAAGTCTTACCACTATAGGCTATGGTGCATTCCAGAGGTGTAGCTCCCTTTTGGAGATAACAATTCCTGCCGGTGTATCATTTGTAGATTCAAGGGCCTTTGAAGGGTGTACTAAGCTTGCTACAGCAGCATTTATGGGGAAAGAGCCTAGATTTGGTACAGATGTATTTAAAGAAGCATCCGGTAATTTTAAAATCACAATATTACCATCAGCATATGGTTTTGGCGGAAGAAACGATTCGTCATGGATATGGCAGCCCATTAATAACCCTCAGTACAGGGTTGAAATATCCCGGATTTAGGGATGGGTGAAGTAACATAAGCTTTAGCATCTTCTAAAGGTGCAAAACAAATAAAACAAATAAGTAAAGTCCCGCAGCCACTATTGATTAAGGTTGCGGGACTTTTGTGTGGTCTCTGTAAGAAGTCGGTGGTTCCATTACCCATTTGTACTGATTTGTTGTGATATATAACAAAATAAAAATTTACTAATTTCATTTTGTCGGTTATAATATAGTTAGGTATTGCATGTTTTTTTATATAAGAAATACAAGAGAGAATAGGGGTGTTAAAAGATTAAAATAGTAGGTATCAAGTGTAACTTTAACAGAAGGGGGGATGAAGGCACTACAATAAGCCTTGGCTTTAGTTTTTAATTATATAAATGCCGTAAAATCTTGCAGTTATTATAAATATATATTCTACATATTTACAAATTAGCTTATCAATTCTTCTATATTTATCATATTCGCAAAATTATGTTGTAAATAGTATTCAAAATAACTTACATTATTATAAAATACCCAAAACTCTATTTATTCATATAATCTATTATAACTTCGCCATTTTTGTATTTAAATACTATTTGTCATGTGTAGTTAGCAATTAGTCTTTAAATTGTTTATTATTTAAATTTTGAAAGGGGAATGAAAATGAAACAAATAAAAAACATTAGAAATAAGTCAAAAAGAGTACTGACGATGCTTATAACTTTAGGACTGCTTATCACATCTATACCTGTAATGAATGTATTTGCTGCTGATACTATTGAAAAAGGTACCCTGACTCTTAGTGTCGATAAGACCATTGCTGATCAAGGAGAGATTATAACAGCTACTTTAAGCATAAAAAATATAAAAAACTTTGCCGGTTATCAGGCAAATATAAAATTTGATCCAACTGTTTTGAAGCCTGTCATTCCATTCGGTGCTGATCTTTTGCCATACCAGAATTTGACAGCTGTTGAGCCAGGTACTTTATTGGCAAATACAAAATTTAGCCCTGTTGATATAGTTTTCCATGATTTGGATATTGGTATATTAAGCTTTGGTAGATCATATCTCCAGCTACCTTCCTACAGAAACTCAGGAAGCATTGAAACAACAGGTTCTATTGCAGAAATAAAATTCAGAGTTTTAAGATCAATTCCAACTGAAATTTATTTTAAGAACACAAACATTTTGCCAAATGGCTTTCTAGGAACAGCTCTTTTTAACTATAATGCAGAGCAGACAACCTACTATGATATAATCCAACCGGGAATAATACTTTCAGGCAGCTCGTCAACTCCTAAGGTAATCACACCAGGCCCTACCAGCACACCTGTAGTTGTTACAGTTCCTGAAGATATCAATGGAGACAGGGCAGTTAACATGGCAGATGTTGTTCTTATAGCAGGAAGCTTTAATGCAACTTCTACTTCACCAAATTACAATAAGAAATGTGATATAAACAATGATGGAACAGTTAATATGGCAGACGTTGTAAGGCTTTCATTAAAGTTTAACTATACATATTAAAGATTGAGTTTAATCAAAATAAAAAGCCTAAAATATAAATTATTTCAAAACAAATGGATCGGTAAATGCCTGATTAGGGGCAATGCCGGTCCATTTCTTCTATGGAGCCTATTTTAAAATTAGCCCACAAAAACGTTTAATAAATAATATGTATACAGAAATAATATTTCTCGATATTATAAATATTATCCATATTATTGCTGGATTTATCTTGTTACATAGACAGTTTTTGAAGATAATGTAGTGGTTACCCCATTTATGCCCTTTTCCCTTACTGTAATTGTATGCTTACCTGTTGAAATCGAATTGGTATTTAGGTAATAATCATAACCGCTTCGTGAATTGTTGTGCTGTGGATAGACAGAAGCAACATCCGGTCTTGACAGGCCATAGACAGCAGTACCTATAACAACTCCGTCAACAAGTACTTCAATTTTATCAACACCGCTTATGTCTAAAAACCAGCCTGAAACCCTGAAGGTCCCTCTTATAGTTTGACCCGAAGTTGGCTTGTCAATATAGCCCTTTGGCAGCAGTCTTGAAACCATAATATTTGCAGGTGCTAGTGTTGTAATAGTACCATTTGTTGAAGTCTCGCGGATTGTAATGGTATGGCTTCCTGTGGAAAGATTTGCTGTGTTTAGCATATAGCTAAATCCCGAGTTGGAGTTATAATATTTGGGGTATAATTTTGCAATATCTTCCCTTAAACTGCCATAAGCTGCTTCCCCTACTTTTTTGCCGTCTACCAATATCTCGATTTTGGATACGTTCTCTGGATCCAAGAAATAGCCTGACAGATTAACAGTTCCGCTGATTGTGCTATCCTTTATAGGTACTTCCAAACAACCTAAAACAGGAAGTATTTCAAATTCAAAATCTTTGTATAAAAGCTGGCTGTATACGTTTTCAATCGGTCTGTAATCAGTTATTTTATTGCATGAAAGATATAGATAAATCAGATTTTTCAAGCTCTTTAACGGCCTTATATCAGTAATTCCGTTATTCTTTATTTCAAGAGCAATTATATTTGGTAAATTAGAAAGTACTGTAAGGTCAATTATGCCGGTATCATTAAGACCTATAGCCTGAAGGTTGGTAAAACTGCTAATCGGGCTGAAATTATTGATGGGATTGCTGCTCAACACTATAGATGCCAGCTGGGGCATATTTGATAAAAATGAAATGTCGCTAATCCCCAGATTGTCCAGTTCAAGGTCAGTAATGCTGTTATACTTGGTGATTTGCTCAATATTGCTTATTGGATTTTGGCCGATACCAACATATTTAAGTGTCGGTAATGAATGAAATGCACTTATATCTGAAATTTGGTTGCTGTTTATGTACAATGAGTCGAGGAGTGTAAGCGAAGATAAAGGCTTTATGTCTGTAATCAGGTTATTTCTAAGGTTTAAAGAGATTAAGCTTCTTAAGTTTGACAATGGACTTAAGTCACTGATTTGATTGTTATTTAGTGAAAGAAGCTGTAACATTGTTTTTCCGTTTAGAGGGCCCAAATCACTAATCTGATTGTTATCAAGCTGCAGATCAACTGGACTTAGCCCTGTCAGAGCACTTATATTACTAACACCGCAGTTATTCATATAAAGCGTTGTAAGAGAAGTGAATCCTGAAACTTCATTAATATCAATAGTATTACCACTGATGTTGAGTTGGGTTAAGCCTGAAAGATTTTTAATTGATATGAGTGAGGTTATCCGATTGTTTGCAAGATTCAGATTTGTAAGGCCTGTAATGCTTTTAATAGGGTTGATATCACTTATGAGATTGTCATTAAGAGTTAATGTTCTGAGTTTTATAAATTTGGCTAAAAATGACAAATCGCTGATTTTGTTGTTACCAAGGTCTAGCATAGTAAGATTTATGCAAGGAGTTAGGGGAGATATATCGGCAACGCCATTTCCTCCAAGGGATAGGGATGTCAAAGATAATGTGGAGGAAAGACGGCTTATAATGCCGATATTAATTAAGCCGGTATTGTTAAGGCTTAGTATTTTGAGCTGTGCAAGGCCTGTAATAGGCTCAAGAGATGCTGGGTGGTTGTTATCCAATGTCAGAAATTTGAGGTTGGTTAGGTTTCTGATGGCATCGATATTTCCTATTTTGTTATTGCCAAGATCCAAAACAGTTAGAGCTGTCAGTGTACTCAACGGGCTTATGTCTCTTATTTGGTTATTGGATAGCAATGCGGTTTTTAATCCTTTAAGATACTGTATGCCTTCTAGGTTGGAGATTCCTTTTAAACTTGCAAATAGTGAAGTAATTGCTGCAACATCAGTATCAAGAATATTTCCTGAGGGCTTATTGATTTGTTCTCTTATAACTGACTCAAGACGGCTGTCCGGAAACGTTATTACATTTGAAGCAAACGATTTGACAGGCAAAAATAAAATGGAAGTGCAAATTACTGACGCAATGATTGTAAGTAAAGTAAAACCTTTTTTTGATCGGTTTCTCTTTTTCATGTACATTCCTCCCTAAGTGGTAGATTTTAACTTGTTTTGTTGTTTTACATTGCAAAACACATATTCTATTTTAGCAAAATATGTTATTAAATAGAAGTGACTTTAGTCATGGCATTGATTTAAAAAAATAACCGCTCCGAATATTCGTGCGGTATCAGATGAGCTTTATTTATGTGTATGCAGGAGAATTTCCAGCTTGTCCATAAAGCCATTATTTGTTGAAAGTTCCTACATCATGAGCGTTTACTGTTTTCTCGTCAAATATATTTACTGTTTTTTCGTCGTACATTGTAATCACTCCTTCATTAGTATTATATATAGGCATTTATTCTTTAGTGTCTGTCTTTGATTAATATATATTATCATTTCACTTTTTATTAAAAGTATTCTTACTTGGGAGTTATTGCAAAGACAACTCCATCACCTGGTAAAATCCAATCGGAATATCCCAATTCCAGCCCGTTGCCAAGCTTTCGCTGGACCAAATTATACTTTTGATTCTCCATGTAGCCAAAACTAAAGCCGGATAATTTGTATGACTTATCCTCCATTATAAATATTATATTGTATTCTTTACAGGGTTTGGTCACACAGTTTGTAAAGTACAGATCGTTTTTAGGCACTATCGTTTCAATTGTCATATCTATTACGCAGCAGTACTTTATGGGTATTTTGCATATAGTGTTAATGACAATGCAGTATTCGTCGGTGCACTTATCGGAATTATCAAAGGGCTTTATTTTTTTCTGTATATATTTTGTCCTGTCCTTTTTGTTGACCATAAACCTGCTTACTTTGTAAAGAGAATTATTATCAATACCATTTACTTTTTGCATGGAAGCTTCAAAAACTATTTTTTCAAAGGCAAGTTTTTTAGATGGATTAATAATTACCATTCTCTTATGTATTATTTTTTTAATATGATTGCCATTTATTAGGCACTCTATGCGTGCTTCATATTTTTTGTAATAGCATTCATTGAGTAAAGAAGAAACTCCCTTGACAAAAAAATTGAATACATTGTCTTTTTCGTGCTGGTTATCTCTAAAATAAAGCTTTCTATCAAGCTTTTCTTTTATTTCCAGTATTTCTTCTCGGGTCAGGCGATCAAGGTATCCATACTTCACTAAATTTTCTGTAGATTCAAACTTCAGCTTAAATACATTAATGAGAGTTGTTGTAATAAGTGCAAATCCTATTCCTCTGAAGCTGTTTAACATGGAACTCAACAAAAAGTCCGCATGATTTTGGCCACCTGTACCTATCACACGTTCAAAATAGGAAGCTATAAATATTGATGCTATACCCATAACTACGCATATAAATGATGCTGTTGTGATTCTTTTTATCATAATTATTCCTCACAAAATATAGCTGATAAAAACAAATGAAACAGATTATTTAATAATCTATTATGTTAATTCAGAAAATATTCATAATATATATCATCATTTATGAAGGGGAATATTCAATTTTATTCCCACTTTGATTTTAAAAGGCTGAATTTGTGTGATATAATCTAAATTAAGGAATGATTTAAAACTACTGTATAATATATATTACAATTATCTGAGCAATGCTTCTATGATATATTCTTAAAACATACATCAAAAATTAAAATTTAATAGGTGGTGATATGAAAAAACAATTTTTGTGGGTAAATAATTTTTTGTTTTGTCTATGAAATTCTGGTGTATTCCACACCAGAATTTCTCACGACAACAATCAATGCTGCAAAATCGCAAGAGATTTTGTTAAAAGGGGGATTATAATTCATGAGAAAGATTTTGAGTTGTTTACTTATTGTATCGGTACTAACGGGTTTTATTGTTCCGTCTGTGTCTTTTTCAGCAGCCGGAGGCTTTGATTATGCTGCGGCATTTAAGGATTCCATTTTGTTTTTTGATGCTAACAAATGCGGTAAGGATGTGGCGGGTGACAATCATTTCAGCGGATGGAGAGGTGCCTGCCATATTGAAGACGGTAAGGATGTAGGCGTGGATCTTACCGGGGGATTCCATGACGCCGGTGATCATGTCAAATTTGGATTGCCTCAGGGGTATGCAGCTGCAATACTGGGGTGGTCTCTTTTTGAATACAGAGATGTATTTGACTCAACCGGAAATACCCAGAAAATGCTTTCAACACTTAAATATTTTACCGACTATTTCTTAAAAAGCCATCCTGATGCCATTACATTTTACTATCAGTTGGGAGAAGGGGAGGAGGACCATAAATACTGGGATGCTCCTGAGAAACAGACATATAACAGGCCTACATATTATGTTGCGGATGCAAGCCATACCGCATCTGATGTTCTTGGAATGACATCTGCGGCACTTACTATAATGTATCTCAACTATAAGGGCACTGACTCTGTATATGCAGACAAATGTCTCAAGGCAGCAAAGGAACTTTATGTAATGGGAACATCCAACCCTGGATATGGGAGCGGACAGTCATTTTATATGTCCAACAGCTATTATGATGACCTGGCATTTGCTGCAGCTTGGCTTTACCAGATAACGAAGGATGAAAAATACCTTCAGGATTCTCAAAATTTTATCAAAAACAGAAACAGAAAGCAGGAAGACCCTCTCCAACATAAGTGGACAATATGCTGGGATGATATGTACCTCGCTGTTTTTACAAAATTATCCGAGCTTACCGGGAATGAAACTTATAAAAATGCAGTTGAATACAACTTGAACTACTGGAAGACTGGCATCAAAACATCCCCTGGAGGAATGAAATACCTTGACAACTGGGGAGCTTTAAGATATGCTTCGGCAGCATCACTTTTGGCTATGCTGTATTATAAACAGTCAAAGGATGAATCCCTTAAAACATTGGCTAAGTCCCAAATCGACTATATACTTGGCGACAATCCGGCAAACATGTCATATGTTATCGGTTTTGGCTCTAAATACCCTACTCATCCTCATCACAGAGCTGCCAACGGCTATACATATGCAGGAGGTGAAAACTCAAAACCGGCGAAGCATTTGCTGACAGGTGCCTTAGTTGGAGGTCCTGATGCTACCGACAAATACATCGATGATGTCAACCAGTTCCAGTACACTGAGGTTGCAATAGACTATAATGCAGGATTTGTAGGTGCAATGGCAGCGGTTACCAAATACTACGGAGGAGCTATAGTATCCAATCCTCCGTCCTCAACCCCAACTACAAAGCCAACTCCTGCAAACGGTTATAAGGTATCGGGTTTTATAGCTCATGATTTGACCAGTACAGTATCAAAATCCGGATTTAATATTCAAATTGTGGGAACACAGCTTTCTGCACAAACAGATAACACAGGCTACTTTGAGATAAGTGGCGTGTCGGCAGGTTCGAGCTATTCATTAAAGGTATCCAAGGCAGGATATT
Organism: Pseudobacteroides sp.; assembly: GCF_036567765.1. Lineage (NCBI taxonomy): Bacteria > Bacillati > Bacillota > Clostridia > Eubacteriales > Oscillospiraceae > Pseudobacteroides > Pseudobacteroides sp. Next base: position 23,248 of record NZ_DATCTU010000044.1, on the reverse strand, counting down.
TGTCCAGGGAAATTGGCAGCTTGACTGTCACAAAGGATACTCAGGTTTCCGCCGTGAATGCTCCAATTTACATGTGGGCTGGTGATATACCTGTAGATGGGATTTCAGACGGTGCGATTAACATGAAGGATGTTATTGAGATAGGCAAGTGCTTTAACGCCACAAGTTCAGATCCTAAATACATTTTATCCCGTGATTTGAATCAGGATAACAGCATTAACATGTCGGATATTGTTATCATAGCCAAGCATTTTGGAAAAACTTCAGCTGATTATAACTGATTGTGCCCCACTAAAAAATCTTTTAATACGTACTATATAAATAGATTCTGCTACTATAAAACTTTGTATAGGAGTTGGTGTTGTGATTAAAAAATTTTTTCTTAGGGGACAAGCAATTCTACTAACTATGGTATTTCTTTTTGTTGCGATTCTAGGAAGTATTCCCGCGGATGCGTCAACTGCATTTACAGGAATGAGGAACATTTCGTCACTGGAGCTTGTAAAGGATATGAGGCTTGGATGGAATTTGGGCAATACCCTTGATGCTACCGGCGGGGAAACAAGCTGGGGTAATCCTAAGACCACAAAGGAAATGATTGATAAGGTAAAGGAAATGGGATTTAATACTGTAAGATTTCCCGTTACCTGGGGAGGACATGTTGGCCCTGCTCCAAGCTACACAATTGATCAAGCATGGCTAAACAGGGTAGAAGAGGTGGTAAATTATGCCTTGGACAACAATATGTATGCCATAGTTAACTTCCATCATGAGAATTCATGGCTTAAACCCACATATGCCAACGAAGCACAAAGCAAAGCACAGCTCACAAAAATATGGGAGCAGGTAGCAAACCGCTTTAAAAACTATAGTGATTATTTGATATTTGAAACTATGAATGAACCAAGGGTAGAGGGTTCACCAAACGAATGGTCGGGCGGAACAGCTGAGAACCGACAAGTGATAAACAGCTTTAATTTGGCAGCCGTCAATACTATAAGGGGTACAGGAGGCAATAATGCATCCAGGCATATCATGATACCGGCTCATGCGGCATCGGCAATAGATGCAGCACTGAACGACCTGGTTATTCCCAATAATGACAATAGAATTATTATATCAATACATAACTATTCGCCATACTATTTTGCCATGGATGTAAACGGAACTGCAAGCTGGGGGACTGCAAGCGATAAGTCTTCTCTTGCAGGCGAATTCGATGTACTGTATAACAGATTTGTTAAAAACGGAAGAGCTGTAGTAATTGGTGAATTCGGTACAATAAACAAAAGCAACGAGGCTGCCAGAATAGCACATGCTGAGTTTTTTGTCAAAGAAACAAGGGCAAGAGGGATTACGCCTGTTTGGTGGGATAACGGGTATTCCGAAGCCAAAAAATCAGATTCATATGGTTTGCTAAACAGGACTGCCCTTTCATGGCATTATCCTGAAATAGCAAAAGCTCTTGTGAGGGGGGCAGGAGGTGCTTCAAATACTCCAAGTCCCACAAGAGTAATTACACCAACAAAAGCTTCAACTCCAACGTCTACACCTACACCAACAAAAACTCCAACGTGTACGCCCACAGAGGCTGTAACACCTACACCCACACCTACAAAAACGTCGACACTTACACCGACAAAAGCGGTAACAACTGCTACGCCTGTGGTTTCAGCTGTAAACCCTGTTCCGGAAGATATCAATGGGGACAAAGTTGTTAACATGGCGGATATTATATTAATAGCATCACATTTTAATGCTATCGTATCAGGGACCAATTATAATAAAAAATGTGACCTCAATAATGATGGAGCCATAAACATGAGCGATGTCATACTGGTTGCCTTGAAATTTAATATGGTAGTAAACGTTTCAACACCTACGCCCACTGCACAATCCATACCCGTATTTAAGGATGTGTCGGTGCATGATCCTTCGGTAATAAAAACTAATGGTACCTATTATGTTATAGGATCACATCTTGCTTCTGCAAGGACCGATGATTTGATGCAGTGGCAGCAGGTATCTTCAAGTGTAAGCAACACCAATCCTTTAATACCGAATGTGTATGCTGAGCTTAAAGAATCCTTTGACTGGGCACAAACCGATACAATGTGGGCAGGAGACATAATACAGCTTAAAGACGGCAAATATTATATGTATTACTGCTTGTGTAAGGGCGATTCGCCAAGATCTACGCTGGGCTTAGCCGTTTCAGACAGCATAACTGGCCCGTATAAAAACCAGGGTATATTATTGAAATCCGGCATGTGGGGGGAGCGAAGCGAGGATGGAACTGTCTACGATGCCACAAAGCATCCTAATACGGTTGACCCGGATGTATTCTTTGATAAAAACGGAAACCTGTGGATGGTATATGGCTCCTATTCCGGAGGAATATACATTTTGAAAATGGACCCTGCAACAGGAAAGCCCATTGCCGGTCAAGGCTATGGAAAGAAGCTTCTAGGAGCAAATCACAGCAGGATTGAAGGGCCAAGCATGCTATACAGCCCGGAAACTGATTATTATTACCTATTCCTTAGCTTCGGTGGACTAGATGCTGCTGGTGGTTATAATATAAGGGTTGCACGCTCAAAAAATCCTGACGGACCCTTTGTCGATGCTGCAGGAAACAATATGACGGACTGCCGTGGCCCTGCAGGCACTACATTTGATGATAAGGCTATTGAGCCTTATGGTGTTAAGCTTATGGGTAATTTCCGCTTTGCTGAAAGTGGCACAGGATATGTTTCGCCAGGGCATAATTCAGTATATTACGATGCAGCTGCAAACAAATATTATTTGATATTCCATACACGTTTTCCGGGACAAGGAGAAATGCACCAGGTCAGAGTGCATCAAATGTTTATAAACGAGGACGGATGGCCTGTATCTGCACCTCATCGTTATGGGGGAGAAACTATCGGAAGGTACTCTTTGGATGAAATCAGCGGGGATTATGCTTATGTAAATCACGGAAAAGATATTAGTGCCTCTGTGAAAAACTCTGTTAAAATATCCTTAAATAAAGACGGCACTGTTACAGGAAGTGCAAATGGAAAATGGCAGCTTAATGGTTATAATGGTATAGGATTAAGCATCGGTGGGGTTGATTATACAGGAGTATTAGTTGAACAGTGGGACACCGGTCTCAAAAAGTTTGTGATGACGTTTAGTGTATTGACAAGAAACGGCAACGCTGCAGCATGGGGAAGTAGCATAAACTAGGACTGCAGATATGAAGAGGAACTGAACATGGATACTGTACAGTTCCTCTTTTTATGCCTCTTTTTATAATATTAAGCCAAAAAGTTACGGGCTTTGCAGGTATATTATATCAAACAACACAAAACTTTACATTTTTTTGCGTATGTGGTAGAATTATTTTGCAATAGAGAGAAAAAAGGAAGTTATATATTTTTACACTTTTAATATAAATTATGGGACTTAGTACTGCATCTTAAGTTATTTATTGATAATAAATTATATTTTTATATATTTATTATTTAAATTTATATGGAGGTGTAAAAATGAAAAAGGTTTTACCAGTATTAATCCTGTCACTTATTCTGGTGATAGGAGCAATGGTTTCTGCATCTGAGCCATGTCCTGCCAACTGCAGCGGGACTGGATGCAATCTGTATGCAGATGTCAATTCCAGCGGTATCTGTGATGTAGCACTTGCAGACACTGTCACACAGGCAACACCAACTCCGTGTCCAGCCAATTGCAAAGGCAAGGGATGTAACCTCTACACCGATGCCGGCGGCAACGGTATCTGCGATCTTTCAGCTGCTGATAAGGGAGTACAAGAAAAACCAACTGCAAAGCCAATTGCAACACCATGCCCGGCAAACTGTAAAGGCAAGGGATGTGCCCTCTACACTGATGCCAGCGGAAATGGAGTTTGTGATCTTTCTGTGGCTGATAAGGGTATGGTTGTAAAGCCAACAGCAACCGTACCTTCTGCTTTGGTAACGTTTAAGGATATTGCCAATCACTGGTCAAAAAACTATGTTGAAAGGCTTGCAGGCAGCAAAATATTGAGTGGTTACCCTGATGGTACAATAAAGCCCGATCTTGAAATAAACCGTATTGAAGCAGTCGTGCTTGTTCTGAAAGCTGCAGGGGTAAAGCCCGTTCACAAGGATGGAGCCAATTTTGCGGACAAGTCATCCATTCCTGCGTGGTCTATGGACTATATTGAAGCTGCTGTTGAGAATAAAATAATAACAGCTGACAAAAATGTTCAATTCAAGCCAATGGGCAAAATATCAAGACAAGAATTGGCAGTGATACTTGTTAAGGCATTCGGACTGGATGAAGAAAGTGTTCAAGGGGCTAAATTTAAAGATATATCAAGCATATCCGACATGGCGAAAAAATGTATTTGTATCGCCTCCGATCTAAAAATTATATCAGGGTATCCTGACAATACATTTAAGCCTGACAAAAACGTTTTACGTGCTGAAACCTTTACCATGATAGCAAGGGCTTTAGATTTGCAGGCTCAAACATTATAAAAAACCAGAAGGTTATGGTGCCCTTAAGGGTGCCATAACTTCTCTTAAATTATTTATTCTTTTAAATCATTTATTCTTTAATTTTGAGAGGTACATTTATGAATGGTAACGGATTTTTTCTGGGACTTGCCAATGGAACGGTATGCCTTGCCTACTGTTCACCTGTGCTGGTCCCATATTTGCTTGCTGAAGGAAACAATATAAGATTTAACTTTTTACATATGGGGCAGTTCCTTCTTGGCAGATTTGTGGGATATACAATATTTGGAATAATGTCGTGGATTGCATCTCAGTTGCTTTTAAGCAAGCTACAGGATAGTAGCATAGTATTTGGTATATTATACTTATTATTTGCTGTAATGATGTTCTTCTACGGGCTATCTAACACTCATAAAAATTGTTCTGCGAAAAAAATGAACGGCTTTACAGCCAAGCTTTCAAATAGGATGCCATTTCTTGTCCCATTTATTTTCGGACTTATAACAGGTATAAATCTATGTCCTCCATTATTGCTTGTATTCACGGAAGCTATGAGTAAAAGCAGTTTGGTTAACAGCCTGTTGTTCTTTATAACATTTTTTGCAGGGACAATGATTTACTTTATTCCACTGCCTCTTTTAGGGTTATTTTCAAACTTCAAGCACCTAAAGACCATTGGCAAGATGGCTGCTTTATTAATGAGCTTTTATTATCTTTATATCGGAATTATTACGATTGGAGGAATAATATAGATTTTATGAATAAGATTCTTACCAATCAAAATAACGTTTCACCCATTATGAAATTTGATTTTAGAATATGCCTGTTAACCTGCTTTACCGCAGTTGTTTTCCTGTTTGTACTTGCGTGGGATATTGATATATCAGGCTTAAGCGTAACAAAAGCCATATCAATTATCAGTGTTTGGTCTTTTTTCCTTTTTATTTTTATAATGATGCTGAAAACCGGTAATACACATAAATTCAGGAGCATTGCATTCTTTAGTTTAGGTTTTATGTTTGCAGCAGGTTTAATATTAAATTTCAACCACTATGTAAAAACCGATTTATCAGGTACAAATGATAATTTAGTAAGAATTGATGATGTAGCAGAGGCTGTAATATACACTATGAATTTGCCTGGAAAAACAAAGGGAATTCTTTTCTTTGCTTTTATGTTTCTGCTTGTATGGGGAGGAGCAACCTTCGCTTTCGGAAGAGGGTTTTGTAGCTGGATATGCCCTGCCGGAGGAACAGATGATAAGCTTTCAAGCTTTATAAAAAATCCATACATTAAGGTGCTGGATAAGAAGTGGCTCAATTTGCCCTTTGCAATTTTGATCGTCATAGCTTTGCTTTTATTCGGTAAGGTGATTCCTACAACCCATTGTGCTAAGAATTGTCCTTCAAAGAATATCATTCATGCAGCTGCAATTCCTGTAAGCTCATTTTTGGGAGTACTGGCTATATTAAGCATTGCTTTTATTGCACTTGCAATTGTCCTGCCTCTTCTGACAGGAAAAAGAACTATGTGCTCGTTTATATGTCCTATAGGAAGGATTCAATCTCTGTTATCCAAAATCGGTTTAGTAAGGCTGGCTGTGAAAAAGGATAAATGCACCAGGTGTAATAAATGCATAAGTGTATGCACAAGCTTTGGGATATCAGAATCTGAAAATGATGGCTTAAAAATAAGCGATATGTGTACCAAATGTATGAGATGTCATGATAGTTGCCCATCTTCTGCTATTTCACTGCAGATACAGGATGAAAAAATATCCAATTTGTATTTCATTTATCCTGCCTATATGTTTATGGTAGTCTTTGGAATCAGAATGATGGCAAACTCTGTATATTGCATATTAAATTTATTTGTTTAGATTAAAAGATTGAAGTGATTAGTCGATTAATTAATTTTTGGATATAGTCCAATGGAGGACAAGAAATGAAAAGAAGAATTATTATTTTTATTATTTTATTTGCTATTTTATCTATAATATCAGTAGCAGGTATGGTCTATGCGGCAACTAAATGTCCCCTGGAAATCGAGAATGACCCATACCCTGGAAAATGTGGGCTGTATGTGGATGACGATGGGGATAAGATTTGTGACCTCTCCGAGATTGCACCGGCTAAAGTAGTTCAATCGCCAACACCCAAGCCAACGGAAATTGCCAAAACTCCAGCAACTACCAAGAATAAGGCTAATACCTCACAAGCCGCTGTGAGGAAGACACCGGTACCTTCAAAAGCGTTGGTAAATTCTACACCGACAAAAAAGCAACAGGTATCAGCTGTCACTGAAAGCAGTAATTCGAAAAAGCCGGGGGCAGAACCTGATAATACTGCATCTTTGGCTACAGGGAAAAACACTGTTTCTAAGATTCCTGAAAGTTCATCAGATGTAAAGCCTTCAAATGAAGTTGTAAACACTACTTTCAAGCCGGGGGGGAGCGGGAAACCTGCTGAAAATCAAGAACATACACAAGCTTCAGTTGATGCTGCAAATGAGAGTATAAAGGAAAGCAAATCAAGAGAAACTTTCCTGAGTAGCTTTATAGAAAAAATGTTCAGTACAAGGAATCTTATTACTTTGGTTTTCCTTTCTATAGCATCATTCCTACTGTTTTTACAGATAAAATGGAGGCAGTTTAAATGGCTACGTTATGTTTTATTAGGGACAAGCCTTGTTTATCTTGGGTTTGTCACGGGGGGGTGTCCATCACCTATAGGGTCTGTACAGCAGATTCCAATATTCTTTTCCAGCATTGTGCAGGGGAAGGCCCTTGATTGGGTTGTAGTTCTTATAGTGCCTATTGTGTTTGCCATATTTTTTGGAAGGGTTTACTGCGGAGGTGTCTGTCCTTTTGGGGCAGTTCAGGAATTTGTTCATAAAGCAGGTACAAAGCTTAGGCTCAATGTGCAGATAAAGTCGGGCACCGACAGAATACTAAAAAATCTCAGGTACATTTTCCTTGGAGGACTTTTTTTATTAGCAATTGCAACAGGTACTGCGTGGTTATGTAGGTTTGATCCTTTTGCAGCTTTATTTAACTTCAATTGGACCACCATAACATTAGTGGCTTCAGTGATAATGCTTATAGCCTCATTCATAAATTCAAGGCCTTTTTGCAGGTATATTTGTCCCTATGGGGTATTGCTGGCTTTAGTGTCAAGAGCAGTACTTGTCTTCAAGATGAAAAAACTCATTACATGGTGCAAAAATTGTACCATTTGTGAAAAATCATGTCCGACAGGAGCAATAAGCAGGGGGATTATAAGTGAGTCGGAGTGTATAAGGTGTGGAGAATGTATTGATGTGTGTCCTGTTAAAGAACACAAAGATAGGGATGTTAAGGATACGGCTGTAGAAAAGGTTCCTTCAATGTAAATAAAAAAGGGCTGTTCGTGGGGCAGCCCTTCATAATCCTTTATTTGTAATTTTTGAATGTGTGGAGAAGATTATGCTAGCTTATTGCCGATAAACCTTTCAGCCATAATACCTGCAATGGTTCCATCACCTACGGCTGTGGATATCTGGCGTATTTCCTTATCGCGGATATCACCGGCAGCAAATACACCCGGTACATTGGTAGACATATTGTTGTCTGTTATAATATAGCCATATTCCGATATGTTTAATATGCCTTTAAAAAGGGATACATTAGGCTCCATGCCTATATACACGAATATTCCGTCTGTATCCATTTCTGTAGTTTCTCCCGTTTCCTTGTTATGAAAAACCACCTTTTGAACAAAGTTTTCACCGGAAACATCCTTAATTTCGGTATTCCATAATACCTTTATCTGAGGATTTTTCAGCACCTCATCAACTGATGAACGTGATGCTTTAAACTGGCCTGATCTGTTAATAATTGTAATACTTTTTGCGTACCTTGTAAGAAATAAAGACTCTTCAACTGCCGAGGTTCCTCCACCGACAACTATTACATTGGCATCGACATAGAGTGCACCGTCACATGTGGCACAGTAGTGTATACCGCGGCCTCTGAACTGACGCTCGCTTTCCACAGGTAGTTTTCTGGGCTCCGCTCCTGTTGCAATTATTACGCTTTTGGCATAATAATCGTTGGTGTCGGTTTTTATATACTTTTCTTCGCCTGTGAAGTCGATACTCTTTATGCTCTGCATATCGTCAATCTGTGCACCAAAGTCAAGAGCCTGTTTTTTCATGTTTTCCATAAGATCAATGCCTCGTATAACACCATTTGTCCCCGGATAGTTGGCTATATGGAAGGTTGAGGCAACCTGCCCTCCCGGAAGACTTGTGTCTATTACAACTGTGTGGAGCTTGCTTCTGGCAGCATAAATAGCCGCAGTTAGGCCCGCAGGTCCTGCACCTATAATAAGTACGTCGCAGTGAACAATAGTATGTTCTTTTGAATCACAGGTTCTTTCAAGTATATTTTCAAGAGATTGTTTAAATTCAGGAAAGTTTATATACCCATTAAGCCTGGAGCAGGTTTCCTTCCCCTGTTTGAAAAATATTATGGTAGGGCTAGACTTAACGGAATATTTCTCTGCAAGCTGTCTGTTATGGGGCCTAAATACCTTTACAAACTTTAATTGGCCAGATAATGTAGCAGCAGACCTCTCAAATATCTGTGAAAAATTAGTACAGGGAAGACAGTCATCGGAGTAAAAATAAGCAACAACCGGAAGATCGCTTTTTAAAGCAACCTCTTCAAAGTTTGTGGAATCACATACGGTGTAAAATTCTGACACTTTCTTGTTACCTCCATTCTTCATGAATTATACTTATGGATGAAGTTATTTTATAAAAGTATATCAAATATTATTTTTTCCAATTATTTAAAATATACATCTATAACATACCACATAATACTTCGTCTTAAAATATATTTTAATGGAAAATGTTTATGCGATAAAAACATGTTGCGATTGCATAAAATAAAATATATAATTTAGGAAATTATATGTTTTGCTTATACCCTTAGGGGGTATTAATATAATATTAGGATTGAAGGAGGAGATTTTATGAACATTACAGTTTATTCAACACCTACATGCCCATGGTGTACCAGAGTTAAGGATTATTTGAAAGATAAGGAAGTTGGATTTAAAGAGGTTGATGTTTCAAAAGATCGGGAATCAGCAATGGAAATGATTAACAAATCCGGACAAAGAGGAGTACCGGTAATTGATATTGATGGGAACATCATTGTAGGTTTTGATCAGGCAGCTATTGATAACCTTTTGAAATAATCATCCGATCTGAAAAGTGATTTTTACGGCAAATGATTTAAGGTAACGGGATGTGAAAGCAGTCCGTTACCTTTTATAGTTTTATATTATTTATATGGCATTTGTTAGTTTTGTATATAAATTTGCAAATGCTGCTTATCTTTTTGGATGTCTTTGGGTGGTTTTCCTTGGTGCCTTCCTGAAAGTTTTTCTCTTTGACGGTTCAATTATTTTGCCTTCATAGAGTGCCTTTTCTTCAATGTTTATTTTTAAAGAATTCTTGTAACTTTTAATTGTCAATAGTTCCTTAGGGGAGACGATAGACACTGCCACGCCGCTTTTTCCTGCTCTCCCTGTCCTGCCGACCCTATGTACATAGGCTTTGGGATCCTCGGGGGCATTGAGGTTGAAAACATGTGTAATATCGCTAATATCAAGCCCTCTAGCAGCGATATCGGATGCAAGTAATATCTGTACCTTCCCGGATTTAAAATCATCCAATGCCTTTTTTCTATCTAGTTTAACGTTAGCTCCGTGAATGGCATGAACGTTAAATTTGTGATAAAGAAGCTTTGATAAAATAATTTCTATTTCATCGCTTTTGCTTGCGAAAATAATTGCCCTTTCAGGGTTTATTGTCCTAAGAAGCTTTCTCAGCATGTCAACCTTGTCCCGCTCCTCGGCAACAAAATATAAATGCTGGATTGTATCAGGGACGGCAATGACTTCCTCAACTTCAATATATTCAGGTTCTTTCATGATCTCCTCCGCCTTTTTTACGGTTAGTGTGGAGATTGTAGCGGAAAACATCATTATCTGTCTTTCTCGCAATGTGGCCTTTACGATAGCCTTAACATCTTCAAGTGTATTCTCAAGCATGAGCCTGTCAGCTTCATCAATTATTATTGACTTTACTGTATGTGCCGTTATCTTTCTCTTTTTAATAAGCTCAAGTATACGTCCGGCCGAGCCTACGATAACCTGGGGCTTTTCCCTAAGCTTAACTATTTGTCTTTCTATATTTACGTTTCCTATAATAAGGGCAGACCGTGCCTTGATGTCGGAGTTCTGGGATAAAAATTCAATCTGCTTGTGAACCTGTGCCGCAAGCTCATGTGTAGGTACAAGGATAATGGTATGAAGGTCCTTTGATTCTTTTAGCTTCTCAAAAATTGGTATAAGGTAAGCTAAGGTCTTACCTGTACCTGTCTGGGACCGTACTATCAGATCCTTGTTTTTTAAAACCTCCGGAATAACCTTTCTTTGTACATCTGTAGGAACAGTTATGTTTTGCTTTTTTAGTGCTGTGACTATGGACTGATCCATATTCAAGCTGTTAAATAATTCAATCACGTAAATCTCCTTTTACATTAATAGTTTTGTTTAGTTCTTCTTGTTGTTATTAATTCTTTCCACCAACTCGTTTAGATATGCCCAACGCTCTATTTTCTCTTCAAGCTGCTTTTCGAGGGCTTCCTTTTCTGAAAGAAGCTTTGGAAGAAGCTCGAAATTGCTGGATTCTACTTCGATTTTGCACGTGGTATTTTTTATGGCTTCTTCTAAAGAAGCTATTTCGTCGTCAATCTGTTCAAATTCCTTCTGTTCTTTGAAAGACAGCTTAAGGGGCTTATCTTTAACGGTTTCATTATAATTCTTTTCCTTGTTTTTTTCATTGTTCTGGCTAATGCTTTTTGTTTCGGATAAGGATTCCTTTTTATAACTCTGGTACTCTGAATAATTGCTGGTAAACTGTTTTATTAAACCATTGCCTTCAAATGCAAAAATGTTATTTACTATACGGTCAAGAAAATATCTGTCATGAGATACGGTAATAACTGCTCCCGGGAATTCGTCAAGATAGCTTTCCAGAATTGTAAGGGTTTGTATGTCCAAATCGTTTGTGGGCTCATCCAATAAGAGAACATTGGGTTCAGCCATTAGGACATTGAGTAAATAAAGCCGCCTCTTTTCTCCTCCTGAAAGCTTTGAAATAGGAGTCCACTGCACACTTGGAGGAAATAGAAATGTTTCAAGCATCTGGGATGCAGAAATCTTTCCCTCCTTAGTTGTTATATATTCTGCTGTTTGCCGTATATAGTCAATAACTCTCAAGCTGTGGTCCATTTCCTCGTTTTCCTGTGAGAAATAGCCTATTTTTACTGTTTCACCATAGCTTATGTTTCCGCTGTCAGGCTTCAGCCTGTCGGAAATGATTTTCATGAGAGTTGTTTTGCCCATTCCGTTTGGGCCTATTATACCAATCCTGTCATCTCTTTTTAAAATATAACTGAAATTGTTTATAAGTCTTATGTTGGAAAAACCCTTGCTTACATTTTCCATCTCAATTATTTTTCTTCCCAGACGGGAGGAACCAACCATAATCTCAATGTTGCCGGATAAGGTGCTGCCCTGCTGCTCCGAAAGCTTCTCAAACCTGTCTATACGAGCCTTTTGTTTGGTTGAACGTGCTTTTGCACCTCTGCGTATCCATTCCAATTCCTTTCTAAGAAGGCTTTGGCGTTTTCGTTCGGAGGATTGAATAAGCTCTTCCCTTTCAGCCTTAAGCTCTAAGAACTTGGTGTAGTTTGCTTCATAGCTGTACAGATTTCCGTTATCAAGCTCAATAACCCTGTTGGCCACCCTGTCGAGAAAGTAGCGGTCATGGGTTATCATAAGGAGGGCACCTTTACGGTTGTTAAGAAAATTCTCAAGCCAATCAACAGTGTCATTATCCAGATGGTTAGTAGGCTCGTCAAGAATGATGAGGTCTACTGGGTTTATGAGAACCCCGGCAAGTGCTACTCTTTTTCTCTGACCCCCTGAGAGTGTGCCCACATCAGCCTCAAAATCATATACGCCAAGCTTGGTAAGAATAGTTTTAGCTTCGCTCTCCATTTCCCATGCACCCATGGCATCCATGCTCTGGGTAAGTGACAGAAGCCTCTTTTCCAATTGCGAATCGGAATTTTCATTAAATTTATGAAGTGTATAATGGTATTCACTAATAAGCTTCATTACCGGTGTATCACCATCAAATACCTGACTTAATACAGTCATGCCTTTTTTTAGGTCAGGGTTTTGGGAAAGGTATCCGATCCGCACACCGCTTCCCTTTATAATCCTTCCTGTATCTGAAGTTTCAACACCGGCAATAACTTTCAGCAGGGTTGACTTGCCAACCCCATTTATGCCAATGAGCCCTATTTTTTCACCTTCATTGATTCCCAATGATATATCGTTAAACAAGATCTTCTCGCTATAGCTTTTTGAAATTCCTTCTGCCGATAGTATATTCATGAAATCGTCCCTTCACGAATAGATACCCACCTATAACTTTGCAGACAAGTATCTATAAAACTTTATATAATTATAGCAGACTTCATATAGTTATAGCTACATACTTATTCAAAATCCACATCCGGAGCCAATATAACTCTTGCAGGAAGGGCTTCAGTTTTATCAATCTTAAGGGGCAGGGCAATCATCTGATATATTCCTTCCTCCACATGTGCCAATCTAAGCCCTTCAATTATGATAATTCCGCTCCCCAAAAGAATTTTATGGGTCTCGTGACCTGGTTGAGCCCTTTCTATGCCAAGTGCATCGGTTCCAACGCCTTTTATACCTATGCTGCTGATATATTCTGCACCTGTCACATCAAGATAGACAAAATCAGGATCAAAGTTGGTGCAAAAGGAGTTTTTCGTCTTAAATAGAATGAAATCACAGGAGGGTAGAACCTTTGATCTCAGATCGTATTCTGTTATTTTACCTTCTACCCCCGTAAGATCAATAACAAAACATTTTGCAACAAGCCTATGGATATCAAGGGATTCAGAGGTCTTTCCTCCTTCTATCATGTGAAGAGGCATATCGATATGGGTTCCTGTGTGGAGGTCCATATCTATTCTGGATTCATATGAACTACCCTTTTTAAAATCACTTGTTACAGTTATTACCGGACGTTTTTCATCTTTATTTTTATATACGGGCATATCCCTATGGATTGTCATGCTTACATCGATAATTTTCATTGTAAACCTCCATGTATGTTACTCATTCCACCACTTATGCCCTTTTTTTGCCAAAAGCTCGTCAGCTTCAGGGGGGCCAAAAGTATCTGGTTTATAGTTTGGAAAATCCGGCTTTTCTTCATTCCATAATTGTGCTATATTATCAACCAGCATCCAGGATGCTTCAATTTCATCCCAACTGGTAAAAAGCGTCTGATCATTCTTTAATGCATCTGCCAGAAGCCTCTCGTAAGCCTCGGGAGAGTTGTGCTCCAGGCTGCAGTTCTGGCAGAAATCCATTTTTACGTTTGCTATTTCATTGTGTGTACCCGGCTTTTTAGCATTAAAGCTGAAGGACACGCCTTCGCTTGGTTGAATCCTTATTTCCATGAGGTTAGGCTGCATGCCTTTGTATTCCTTGAAATACAGTATTTCAGGAAGGGATTTGAACTCTATAATTACCTTAGTTATCTTTTGTCTCATCCTTTTACCCGTCCTAAGATAAAACGGCATATTGCCCCAGCGGAAATTTCCCGCCATAAGGCTCGCAGCTATAAAGGTTTCGGTATTTGATTCCCTGGGTATTCCGCTTTCATTTCTGTATGCAGGAACTTCCCTTGAACCAATAGCGCCGTCACTGTACTGGCCTCGTACTATATTTTCCTTAATGGTACCAAGATTATTCCTGGTAATGCTTCTTAGGAGCTTAATTTTTTCGTCCCTTATGGACTTGGCATCAATGGAAGCAGGAGGTTCCATTGCAACCAGAGCCAAAAGCTGCAGCATATGGTTTTGGAGCATATCCCTTAAAGCTCCTGAGGAATCATAGTAATCTGCCCTGTTTTTTATCCCTAATGTTTCAGAAGAAGTTATTTGAATGTTTTCAATATAGCGGCTGTTCCAGAAGCTCTCAAACATTGCATTTCCAAAACGGATTACAAGGATATTTTGGAGCATCTCCTTGCCTAAATAGTGATCTATTCTGAAAATGTTTTCCTGTGGGAAAACCTCTGAAATTATTTTGTTAAGATATTGAGCTGTTTTAAGATCATGCCCGAAGGGCTTTTCAATAATAAGTCTCTGCCAACTGCTATTATTTTCAGCCATGCCAAAAGCGTGAAGATTGCAGGTTACTGTCTCAAAAAAAGAGGGAGCAACCGAGAGATAGTAAAGCCTGTTCCCCTCTGTAGAAAATGAGGTGTCCAAGCTATTTAAGTATGATTTTAAACCGTCATAGTCTTCTGAATGGGTTATCTCCATTCTATAGTAATGTATTTTTTGTGAAAACAACTCCCATACATCCTTATTCAACTTGAATCTGGAGTGTTTTTCAACAGAAGCTTTAAGCTCCTCCCTGTAGCTTTCATGGTTTTTATCTTTTCTGCCCACGCCAACTACTAGAAATCCTTGGGGCAGCATACCTTCATGGAAGAGATTGTATAGTGCGGGAATAAGTTTTCTGTGTGTAAGGTCACCGGTGCCTCCGAATATAGTCATAATGCAAGGTGAATCTATCTTTCTATCCATTATATAAAACCCCCGAAGATACTATTTTTTTACTACCGAATGTCCTCCGAACTCATTTCTTAGACCAGCTACTACTTTTCCTGTAAATGTATCCTCTTTTTCGGAACGGTACCTTGCAAACAATGACTCTGTAATAACAGGTGCTGCTACTTTTAGTTCAAGTGCCTCCTGAACGGTCCACAATCCTTCCCCGGAGGACTGAACAATGCCTTTTATGCCATTGAGACCAGCATCTTTTTTAAACATTCTTGCAGCAAGCTCCATAAGCCAGCCCCTTATTACCGACCCGTTGTTCCATACATCTGCAATGCTTTCCAAATCCAGATCAAACCGGCTTTCTTTCAATATTTCAAAGCCTTCTCCAATTGCCTGCATCATGCCGTATTCTATTCCATTATGAACCATTTTTACAAAATGCCCCGAGCCATTAGGTCCGGTATGGATAAAACCGTTCTCGATACTGATGCTTTCCAATAAGGGTTTAAGAGTATTATAGGCTTCTTGGGATGCACCTATCATGGCACATATTCCGTTTCTGGCTCCTTCCATGCCTCCGCTGGTGCCTATATCCACAAATTCAATCCCTAAGGGCTCCAACTTTTCAAACCGTCTTAGTGTATCCTTATAATTAGAATTACCCCCATCAATAAGGATATCGCCTTTGGAAAGGTAGGGGGAAATATTGTCTATCATATCATCGACAGGCTTTCCGGCTGGTATCATTAGCCATATAATTTTAGGACTACTGCCGGACATTTTATCAATAAAGGTTTCCAATTCAGTGTAGCTTTCAATACCATAAGTTTTAGCCTCTTGTGCAGCTTTCCGGGAAATTTCAAATGCGATGATATTATGATTGTTATCCTTCATATTCAGGGCCAGATTTAAACCCATTTTGCCCAAACCAACAAGTCCTATTATCATTTCATACCTCCTGAGTTTTACTATTCACGTATAAAGCACATTAATTAAATACCCTCGTTTATCATATGTGAAACTGGGTCCAATAAATGTATTTTAGAAAAAGTTTAGACTCAATCAAGTGTTAATGTTGACATAATTTTTGCCGATATATATTTTGTGTAATAATGCTTAGTCATGATTATTTAATATTTGCCCAATACTATTACATGAAGGAGTTCAATAATGTTAAATAATAGCCATAATGATTTAAGGGGCTTTGGGTCAAATGAAAAAGCCAATCAGATAGCATCACTGATATTTGGTGTATCTACAATTTTTGGTGTAATTTTATATTTTATATTAAGGACAATTATTATAGGTATATCTGGAAAGATTATGGCTATTTGTATGTTTATGGCATTGCTTTCAGTGCTGCCATATTTTTTAAGCAAAGTTACAAGAAGACAAAACCTTATAACATATATAAATTCAATAATTTTTGCATCGACTTATATAATTCTAATTCTAGGAGACAGACAGGCCGCCTCTTTAACCATATGGAGTTCAATATTCGTTCTTGTGATAATGTCCTTGTTGTATACAAGCCGCATTGTTCTGACAACATTATCTATTACATCGATGGGGCTATTAACCTATCTAGCTTTTAAACAGCCTGAAGAAACAGTAAATCTAAATATATCAGATCATTTAGGTAGAATAGGGATACTTGCAATGGTAATAGCTGTTTCATATTATACCAATTACTTACTGAATCAAAGAGCTAATGAAAATATAAGAAAACTTAATGAAATGTCTCTTCAAAGGGATGAAATTGAAGCACTCTATGAGGAGATAACTGCAACAGAGGAGGAACTCAGGGATAAATATGATGAATTGGTAAACTACCAGGAAAGCTTAAGGCAAAGTGAAGATAGATACAAAAAGATATTTGAAGCAAGCAATGAAGCACTCTTTGAATGGGATTTAAGCAGCAATAAAAAGTATTTGTCGGAAAACTGGTACTCAATATTTGACTCCGACTCTGAAGGTGAGTTTCTCATCGAAGAATGGTTTGAGAAAATTCATCCTGAGGACTTGTCTTCTGTTTTTAAAAATATTGAAAGATTAAAAAAAGGTGAAATCAATATTTACGAAACGGAGTTCCGATACAAAAACTACTTCAATAACTATAACTGGTTCAGTGCCAAGTTCGTCGCAGTTAAAAATCATATTGGTGATGCAGTGCACCTTTTAGGTGCATTTATAAACATACATGAGAAAAAGACTCAACATGACGAACTTATTTTTATTGCATCCCATGATGTACTTACAGGGCTGCCTAATAAATTGTGGTTTATTGATTATTTTTCAGGAATTATAAAGGAAAATAAAAAAGGGTTTCTTATACTGATGGATATAGATAATTTTAAGTATATTAATGATGTGTTCGGTCATCCTGTAGGTGACACAGTTCTAAGACTCCTTTCAAAAAATATAATTAATCTCGGCAAGGATTATACTATTGCTAAATTTGGCGGAGACGAATTTGTTTGTTGTATTTCAGGGGAAGAAAAAAATTTGAAGGAAGCTTACGACAATATCCTTGAGATAATTACTACTCCTATACAATACAAAGATCAGGAATTCATCTTGGGCGTAAGTTCAGGTGTTGTTGAGTTTAAAAGTGGGGCAAATGATGTTCATGATTATATTAAAAAAGCTGAAATAGCAATGTATAAAGCAAAAGAGCTCGGTAAAAACAACTGGGTAATATTTGATGAAAAAATGAATGAAGAAGTTATACGGACATCCAAGTTGGAAAACGGACTGAAGAATGCTTTGCACTCCCACGAGTTTATGGTATATTACCAGCCCCAGTATATGATAAGAGGGAAAAAACTTTTTGGTTATGAGGCACTTATTCGCTGGTATAACCCGGAATTCGGTTTTGTAACGCCTGATTCATTTATAGGGCTTGCTGAAACAACAGGAATTATTAATGATATAGGCTATTTTGTTATAAATGAAGCATGCAAGTTTATTCTGGAACTGGATGACAGGGGATGGAAGGATATCACCATATCGGTTAATGTTTCGCCTATACAGCTGTCAAATCAGATGTTTGAAGAGAAGGCTCTAAAGATTGTAGAGTATTACAATATAAAGCCTGAGAGATTATGCTTTGAGGTCACAGAAACAGCAGTCATGCAATCATTTAAGGACAATGTAGATAAGTTGGGGCGACTAAGGGAAAAAGGCTTTAAGATATCCCTCGATGACTTTGGCACAGGTTATTCATCCCTTAGTTATTTAAAATCAATCCCTGTTAGTGAGGTTAAAATTGATAGGTCGTTTATAAATGACATATGCAAGAGGAAAGAAATGAATATTAAGCTTGTAAAAGCAATTATCGAAATATCCCATGATTTTGGCTTCAAAGTTGTGGCAGAAGGGGTTGAAGAGCATTCGCAGTTGGAAGTGCTGGATGAAATGAATTGTGACATGGTGCAGGGGTATCTTTTCAGCAAGCCTGTTCCGTCGGAAGAGGCACTAAAAATTTCGGATAGCTGCATGCAGGGTGTATAAGTTAATAGGATGAGGGAAAAGGGGAATCAGCTTACTGATAAAATAATCGGTAAGCTGTTTTTATTAATGTCTCAGAAATTATGGTGTATGCTACATCATAATTTCTTACGACAACGACCAAGGTTGATAAAATCGCAAGCGATTTTGTATAAGTTGTTGACAAACATATCGGCTGCCGTTATAATATAATTATATCGGATGACGATATAACGTGATACGAAATAACGGGGGCAGATATAATGGGACAGAGTAAAGAGAGCATTGTTTTGACAGAGGCAGTTTATTATATTCTTCTATCGCTTTATAAGCCAATGCATGGATATGGGATAATGCAAAACGTAATGGATCTAAGTGATAGTAGAGTTAATCTGGCAGCGGGAACGCTATATGGTGCAATAAATACTTTGCTTGAAAAGGGTTTTATAATAGCAGTTTCAGGAGAATCTAATTCACGTAAAAAGGAATATCAAATTACCGAATTAGGCAAAGAAGTTGTTAATAACGAAATTGAAAGGCTTCGGGAACTGGTTAGAAATGGGGAAAAAATTACAGGGGGAGAAGAAAAATGAGACATACTATTTACAAATTTTTTTTCGCGTGGGATTTTGAGAAAGAGGAAAAATGGCTGAATGAAATGTCGGCAAAAGGGTTGCAGCTTGTATCGGTAGGGTTTTGTAAATATGTCTTTGAGGAAGGTATACATGGAGAATATACATACAAATTAGAGCTTTTAGAAAACCTTCCATCAAATTATGAAAGCTCTTCATATATTAAGTTTCTTGAAGAAACAGGAGTAGAGCATATCGGCTCACTGTTTCGCTGGGTATATTTTAGAAAGAAAACTACTAGTGGAGCATTTGAGATATACTCGGATATTGAATCCAAAATCAAGCATTATAAACGGATTATGACTTTACTAGCCTGCTTAATACCAGTAAGTGTATTTCCTACTATTTTAAACTGGAGTCGTTTTTATGAAGAAGGGGATAAACTACGACTGGTTTTAGTCAGCGTTACTACTATTCTGGCTATATTAATTGTACTGGGAATAGCTAAGACGTCAAGAAATATTAAGCGGTTAAAAAAAGAAAAACTTATTCGAGAATAGAATGACTATTAAGGATTGGGAGTATATAGATATTATAATTTTGAAGTAGGTTTTGAGGAGGGAAAGCATATGCAATTGGAGGCAGACGGAATAATTTTAAGAAAGTGGAGAAATGATAATCTGAAGGATTGTATTAATTCGCTTTAAGTGATAAAGCACTTTCCCTTCAAAAAAGATAGCATGTATTTTAAAATTGCACATAATTTTTATATAAAAGCTGGCTCACCTGATACATACTATGATATATCAGGAAGCCGGCTTATATTTGTAGGAAATTATTGAGCCATAAGCAGATGGATTTTATTCAACTCCGGGTATTTCTACTACAGGATTAACATCACTCTCATAGTCGACACCCTTTAAGCCAAAGCCAAAGAGCTTGAAGAAATCACTGCGGTAACCTTCCAAATCTGAAAGTGAGTTCACGTTTTCCGTAGTAATTTGTTCCCATGCAGGTTTAATTCCTTCCTGAACATCACTTCTCATTTCCCAATCGTCGATACGGATTTTGCCAGAATCATCGAGTGTAGGTGAGTCGGAGTATAGGCCCTCTGCAAAAAGGCGGTATGCCTGCTCTATGCAACCTTCATGAAGTCCTTTTTCCTTCATTATCTTATACAATATAGATATATAAAGGGGTACTATCGGAATAGCTGAGCTTGCCTGTGTAACCAGAGCCTTATTCACTGAAATATAGGCTTTTCCATCAATGTCTTTAAGCTGAGCTGTTATTGCTTTAGATGAATTGTCAAGGTGTTCCTTTGCCTTGCCAATCGTACCGTTTGTATAAATTGCATGTGTCAACTCAGGGCCGATATATGAAAAAGCAACTGTTTTAAAACCGCTTTCAAGCACTCCGGCACTCTTAAGTGCCTGAATCCACATTTCCCAATCTTCACCGCCCATAACTGCTACGGTATCTTTTATTTCATCCTCGCTAGCGGGTTGAATTGTAACTTCCGATACAACGCCGCTGTGAAAATCTATTGTTTTATTGGTAAATGGATTGCTTATAGGCTTTATAACAGAATTGTGGGTAACTCCTGTCTTTGGGTGTATGCGCCTTGGGGAAGCAAGGCTATATACAACCATATCTATCTTACCCAGATCTTTTTTTATTAATTGGATAGTTTTATCTTTTATTTCATCGGAAAACGCGTCTCCGTTTATATTTTGGGAGTAAAGTCCAGCTTCCTTGGCTTTCCTATCAAAGGCAGCAGCGTTATACCATCCTGCTGATGCAGTCTTAGTCTCTGAAGCAGGCTTTTCGAAGAAAACACCTATTGTAGCTGCACCTGATCCAAAAGCTGCTGCAATTCTTGAAGCCAGCCCATAACCGGTGGAAGCACCTATTACCAATACTTTTTTAGGACCTTCTAAGGGAACCTTGCCTTTTATATAATTAATCTGCTCCTGAACATTTTGTGCACAACCTTCTGGGTGTGCAGTTGTACAAATAAAGCCCCTGGTTTTTGGTTTTATAATCATTTTATGCTCCTTTCAAACAAATCAACTTCATAAAAATCAATCAATTTTGAGTTTTATTTATCCCAAAGTGACTTTTCCTTAGTAATTATATGGCCTTTTTGAAAAATTTACAATGCTTAAGTTATTAAATTAGGTTATTCTTGCTCTATTAAGTTAAGCATCTTGACTGTAGCTTTAATGGATGAGGCTGTTTGGTCGGAGTCCAATCCCCTTGTCTTAAATTCTTTATCCTTATACCAGGTTATAACTGTTTCAACCAATGCATTAGTTTTTCCTCCGGGAGGAATTGTAACGATATAATCAACCAGTGTCGGAAGGGTTTTATTGAGGCTTGAATAAATCTTGCTAAGTGCCTTCATGAATGCATCATACTGACCGTCACCTGTAGCGGTTTCCTCATAAACTACACCATCAATCTCTATTTTTAGAGTAGCAACAGGACTTAAGTTCTGAGCATGGCATATATAATAATTTATGAGTTTTACCTTTTCGGTAAGTGCTTGGGATCCTAGTACATCAGATACAATAAAAGGCAAGTCTTCAGTTGTGATGCTTTCTTTCTTATCGCCAAGCTCAACTATCCTTTGGGTTACACGGGCAATAGCATCGCTTTCAAGGAAAATTCCCAGCTCTTCGAGATTTTTAAGGATGCTGGCCTTCCCGGAAGTCTTCCCAAGTGCATATTTTCTTAATCTTCCGAACCTTTCAGGAACAAGCTTATTAAAATAAAGGTTGCCCTTTTTATCACCATCTGCGTGAACTCCGCAGGTCTGAGTAAACACATATTCTCCAATAATAGGCTTGTTAACAGGAATCCTTATACCTGAGAATGCTTCTATCAATTTGCTTATTGAATTTAATTTTGATTCATCTATGGTGGTTTCAACATCGCTAAAATGATCATTGATTACACCTACTATGCTTGATAGAGGAGTATTTCCCGCTCTTTCTCCAAGTCCGTTAACTGCGGTATGAATACCTGAGAAGCCTGCGTGTATAGCCATAAATGAATTTGAAACAGCCATATCATAGTCGTTGTGGCCGTGGAAATCAAATTTCAAGCCCGGGTACCTTTCAACCATCATTTTGCATAGCTCATATGTCTGTTTGGAATTTAATATACCGAGGGTATCAGGAAGCATAAACCTCATAACGGGAAGCTTATTAAGATTGTCTACAAGGAAGAATACATAGTCAGGTGAGTTTAATATGCCGTTTGACCAATCCTCCAGGTAAACATTTACCTTTATGTTTTTCTGAACAGCATAGTCAATAACAAACTTAATGTCTTCAAGATGCTGATCCGGTGTTTTGCGAAGCTGGTTGGTCACATGGTTAAGAGAACCTTTGCATAAAAGATTCATAACCTTGGCACCGGATGATACAATCCAGTCGACGGATCTTGTTTTATCTATGAATCCAAGCACTTCGACCTTTTCGAGGCAGCCGCATTTCTGACACATGGAAGTTATGGCCTGCACTGAAGCTAATTCTCCTGCAGATACATTTGCTGATGCAACTTCTATCCTGTCAACTTTTACATCTTCCAATAATGTCTTTGCTATTGTAAGTTTTTCATGCTGTGTATAAGCAAGGCCGGGAGTTTGTTCTCCATCTCTCAAGGTTGTATCCATAATCTCAATTCTCATATGATGTATACCTCCATTCAAATTAAAAATTCTTAAACCCTTTTTCCTATATTATTACTCTTAATATAGACATAAATAAAAGCCTTCGCCCCTATAACAGGACGAAAGCCTAAAATTTCGTTAACCACCTGATACAACATACAAACATATGCGTTCCTTTTAACGGTAGAAAACCATACACTAGATTATTTTGAGGGAGCCAGTAAAAATTATTTTATTTCTAGATCAAAAGCAGAAAGCTACA
>NZ_DATCTU010000043.1 GCF_036567765.1 Pseudobacteroides sp. | reverse complement strand
CCAACAAAAAGTCAATGTAAATACTTTACTGGTATACCTTGCACCTATAAGAAAATAATGGGTAGTGCAAGAGAAAAAGAGAGTAGCCTCTTAAGGCTGAACACTATAAAATTTAAAAACTTAATACGATTAATCTACTTTATACAACTGCAGAACTGCTTCAAATTCTTGTTTCCAATTAAACTGTTTTCCCCCACATTCTGGAGGAGGCTTCTTATGAGCCAAGTCCTGTTGCAGCTGTGAAAAAGAGTACTTTGAGAATGCCCTAGCTTCCTGGAATTATACTTATAATATTATGCTTTTTAACCTTGGCAAGTGTAGCTTCAAATATCATTTTAAACACATTGGTATCCCTATTAATATTTACACGAGATATTTGTGATGCACTAATGGTTTCTGTATGTTCTTGAAGCTTCTTATCAGCAGTTATTCCATCTTGAATAGCTCTAAGACTTACTTTCTCTGTAAAGTGTGCATACATCATCGTATTAAGTTGCCGAAGAACAGTAAATTTCTTTGTTCCGTGTTCTGCATTGGTCTCCTCAACGGCTTTTTCCAATATGTTCTTAGGCAAAAAGCCTGTTAAAGTTTCGAAAACTGTAGTACAATCAACCATATTGTTAGCTCCTTTGTTAATTATTGTGGCTGCTTGCTGGCGAACCCACTTGACATTAACAAAGGGGCTTTCTTCTTTCTACAGGTAAATATTACAGTTGATTTTTATTAAATTTTTTTATGCAACAACAATGACTTTAAATATATAATTCATTTCTATTGAGGTACATTTATGGCTTGCAATTATGATTGTATGGTGGAGACTCTGAAAAATATGGACGAAGTAGCAAAAGCTCTTGATGTTCCTTCCTTTGAAGTTTATTTCCTTGGAGGGTCTGCATGTATATTAGGCTTGAGGAGTTTAAATACCTTGATATCTATATACTGTCACGTGAAGATATTATAGTCAGTAAGATCATACGAATGGATCCAAAAGATATTGAAGATATAGACAACCTTATGATTGAAAGCGACAAGAAGCTAATTATGACAACTATATGTGAGGTATTGGAAAGGACAGACCTATTTCAGACAAAAAAGGATGCATTCACAAGGAACTTATCCTTATTTAAGGAGAGATATAATGTATAGAGTTTTTTGCGAAAGCTATTAATCCTTTATACATCAATATGATCTTTTATTTTCATAGCAGCTTAGATAGGTATCCTAAATTAAAAGCATTTTTATGGACACTAGAATCAAGAGGTATTAGTGGATTTTTCTATGGAGTTGTTCCATTAGAGGAGCTTGAAGAACAAACAAAGCTTGTAAATATGTTCTTGAACCTACTTTACTGGGATAATTAGACCAATCAGTTTTCCAAATCCTTATGCATAAGCAATAATGATAAAAAAGCAACAGTCGTATACATCAACTGCTGCTTTTTTATCACTATTCTTTCAAATTGCATATTAACTTTCTTAATTTGCAGGCATATGCTGGGTTATGCAATGTATTCCGCCACCCCAAAGGTTGAGGCTCTCAGTGTCTATTCCTATAACCTCACGTCCAGGGTATACTCCCTTTAAAATTTCCTTAACACCATCTTCGGTCTCCTTTAGTGAACTTGAACGTCCCTGCCTCCAGTAAGTCTGCATAACTACCACTCCATTTGATACTGCATAATTCAAATAACTTCGGATAGGCAATCTTCCCGCACTATCCCTTACGTTATAAAGCGTTGGAGGAACAGGAACCCTTATTATTCTGAAGGGCTTCCCGTCCTGGTCGGTAGAATTTTTAAGTATGTTATAGTTTTCTTCCATACGAAGATATGACTCCTTGGAGTAATCATTCAAATACCTGTCCCCTGACTTAACATATGCAAGCAATATAGTGTTGGGACTTGCAAATCTGGCTATTTCATTAATATGCCCGCTGGTTATATTGTCATCCTCTGCAAGTCCTTTCTTGAGCCATATAACTTTTTTTATCCCTAAAACCCTTTTAAACTCATCTTCAATCTGCTGCTTTGCCATGTTGGGATTGCGTCTTAATAAAACCGACTCTGTTAACATTATAGTGCCTCTGCCGTTTGACTCTATGGCACCGCCTTCAGATATCAAGCTTGACTTTATTACAGGAAAACCGTAAATCTTGGCAGTTAGTGCGTCCACTTGATTTTCTACATCAATATAATACTGACTTCCTCCACGACTGTAGTTATTAAACTTGAAATCTACAACCCTTAGCTTATTCTCAACATCCTTTACAAAAATGGGGCCTACGTCCCGTGCCCATATAGACATATGATTTATTACATAGAAGTGCACATTTGTGCCTGTGTACCCGCTTTGCTTCAGCAAATTTCTCCCCTGTACGATTTCATCCACATTACGGGAAGCAATATTTACCCTTATATAAGGTGCAAATGCTTTTATAATTTTAAGCATAACAGGGACTACAGGACGGCTTGCCTGGTTATAAACCTCTGAAGGCCACTGCATCCAAATGGCCTGCTGCTTGTCAAATTCAGCCGGAAACCTGTACTGAGCTGGAATGCTTACGCTTGTATCTTCCTTACTCTGCTCATGTTTTTCATTGTTTTTGCTATTCTCATTAAAGTTCCATATACCACCAGATATCAAAACTATAATACCTGTAAAAACCAGCAATACATTAATTATTCTTCCTTTCATTAGTAACCCTTCCTTTTATGCATTTTTCTATTTAGCGATAAAAGTAGTTTTCCCAAGAAATAACTAAAATATAGTATTTGGTCATAAAAAAGGGACAGATTGATAATTTCCAATCCGTCCCTACTGACTTTTAAGTTATTATAATCAAAGATTAGCAGTCTTTTAGCTTAATCTCGCCCTGCTCTACATCAACACATATTCCGCTTCCTTCTTTAAAAACGCCTTTTAAGAATGCCTCCGCCAGTTCATCTTCAATGTATTTTTGTATTGTCCTCCTAAGTGGCCTTGCACCATATTTAACATCATATCCCTTTTCAAGGATAAAATCCTTAGCTTCATCGCTAACGGTTATTGTCATGTTGTTAGCTCTTACATCCTCTTCAACCTCAATAAGCATCAGGTCTATGATTTTCTTAAGTTCATCCTTGGAGAGCTCGGTAAATACAATGATTTCATCCACCCTGTTTAAAAACTCAGGCCTGAAAGTTTCTTTCAGCACACTTCTTACTTGTACCTCAAGTGCCTTATAACCTTCATTGGAGAAACCGATGCCGTTTGATTTCATATTTGTGCCGGCATTGGATGTCATTATTATTACTGTATTTTCAAAGCTGATCACCTTGCCATGGCTGTCAGTAAGTCTTCCGTCCTCAAGAACCTGAAGCAGCATGTTGAAGACATCAGGGTGAGCCTTCTCGATTTCATCCAGAAGAATTACCGAGTATGGCTTTCTTCTGACCTTTTCCGTTAACTGGCCAGCATCATCATATCCCACATAACCTGGAGGTGCTCCAATGAGCTTTGATACTGTATGTTTTTCCATGTACTCGGACATATCCAGCCTTATCAGTGCTTCCTCACTACCGAAGAGTTCAACTGCAAGAGTCCTTACAAGCTCTGTTTTACCTACACCTGTCGGGCCTATAAAAATAAATGAGGCAGGCTTCCTCTTCTTCCTAAACCCAGCACGGGTCCTTCTAATGGTTTTGGCTATGCTGCTTACAGCTTCATTCTGCCCTATTACTCTGCTGTGAAGTCTTTCTTCAAGGTTCAAAAGCCTTGCAGTCTCAATTTCCGTAAGCTTCTGAACAGGAATTTTTGTCCAGGCCTCAATTACAAATGCAATATCGTCTACAGTAATTTCTACATCCTTATTTTTTTCCTTGATCTCTCTTATATTTTCCAGCAGTTTGCATTCTCTTACCTTCAAATCAGCTGCCTTCTGGTAATCCTCAATAGAATCGGCAGATACAGCGTTTTCCTTTTCTTCCTGGACCTTTTTTAATTCCTCTTTAAGGGCTGTAAGCTCAACCAAACCAACGTTTTTAAGGTTTGCCCGTGAACCGGCTTCATCAATCACGTCAATTGCCTTATCGGGCAGGAACCTTTCAGTTATATATCTTTCCGACAATCTAGCTGCTGCTTCCAGAACAGTATCGGATATTTTTACCATATGATAGTCTTCGTAATAATTCCTTATTCCTTTTAGTATCTCAATTGTCTCTTCAACTGAGGGCTCATCAACAAGAACAGGTTGGAATCTTCTTTCTAAAGCTGAATCCTTTTCTATATGCTTCCTGTATTCCTTAAGGGTTGTAGCTCCAATAACCTGGATTTCGCCTCTTGCCAATGCTGGCTTTAATATATTGGCAGCATTCATGGCACCTTCTGCTTCCCCTGCCCCCATTATATTATGGAGTTCATCAATTACGAGAATGATGTTTCCTAATGATTTCACCTCATCAATAATACCCTTCATACGGCTTTCAAACTGACCTCTGAACTGAGTTCCCGCTACAATTCCTGTCAAGTCAAGGAGATAAACCTCAACATTAAAGAGCTTTGCAGGAACCTGCCTTTCAGCAATCCTGACAGCCAAGCCCTCAGCAATTGCCGTCTTTCCTACTCCAGGTTCACCAATTAGTACAGGATTATTTTTTGTCCTTCTATTAAGAATCTGAACTACCCTGTCAATTTCACGATACCTTCCTATTACTCTGTCCAGTTTATTTTCTTTTGCAAGCTCAGTCAGGTTTGTTCCATATAAATCAAGATATTTCTTTTTCTTTAGGTTCTTCTTTTCCTGAGTTTTTGTTTTTGTATTGTTTTTACTTTCCTTGTCTTCGAATGGCTCTTTCTGATGTTCTTTACCCATGTCTGACCCATCCTCATTTTTGCTGAAAGCCTTGTTTATAAAATTGAAAAAAGGATTTGATTGTCCTGAAGGCTTTTCTTGTGAGTTTTGGAGCGAATTCAAATCGGTAAACTCCATGTTCTCAAAAAGGTTTCCAACCTGTTTATTTAGATTATCAATATCTTCCTCAGTCATTCCTGTTTGATCCAATAGCTGATTTATTGGTTGAACGCCTTGTTTTTTCGCACATGTCAAGCAAAGTCCTTCCTGAACCTGTTTTCCATCTATTAACTTAGTCATGTAGACAACCGCGAAGTTTTCTTTACAAATTGAACACATCATCATTTTAACCATCTCCTATCTACTGCAGCGAAAACACAACATAAAATCGTTTAAATTTTTCCGAATATGTGTTAATTAATAATATATTATGATAAGTATATCACACAATTTGTTTCCGGTCTAATCTATACGCAATTAACTATATTTACATATGATAAATAAAGCAATTTAACTCCAGATACATAAAAAAACCTATGTTATTATCGATAAATCTATATCTTTTGATTACATAGGTCTTTTTTATTATATTGTATATATGAAAATATTGTTTGTATTGTTTTTAAAAGTATGTATTCACAAATAAAATTTTAATATCCCCTTAGAAAATTTATAATTATATAAGTTCTATATGCCTAATACAATCTTACATCCTAATACAATTACTGCCCCCAATATAGCAGTTATAGGTATTGTCAATACCCATGCTCCAAGTATACTTCTTGCCAATGCCCATCTAACGGCAGACAATCTCTTTGCAGCACCAACACCCATTATCGATGTTGAAATTATATGAGTTGTACTGACAGGAGCACCTAATCGTGTCATCGTCTCGATAACGATTGCAGCACCGGTCTCAGCTGCAAACCCATTTATCGGTGCCAGCCTGATCATATTGACTCCCATAGTCTTTATTATTCTCCACCCTCCAAGGGATGTACCTATACCCATTGCTAGTGCACATGCTATAACAACCGGAAGTGTTACATCTTTACTTCCTCCGTTCATGTCTGCAGCAATAAGTGCAAGGGTTATAATACCCATGGATTTCTGTGCATCATTTCCGCCATGAGCAAACGCCATTATACCTGCTGAAGCAATCTGAAGCTTGGAGAATATAGTATTTACAGAGTGTTGTGTGAACTTTCTTAGAATTAAGTATAGGAATTTCATTACCAAAAACCCTAGTAAGAAACCTATGAGAGGTGATGTAAAAAGAGGGATAATTATTTTAAAAAGAATTCCTTTTGCCTGGAAAAAGAAATGGCCCGCCTGTGGTGCCTCATACCACTTTAAAACAGCCATTGAACCGATGTATGCAACAGATGATCCGATCATACCTCCGAATAATGCATGGGATGAACTGCTTGGGATTCCAAAGTACCAAGTAACCAGATTCCATATTATTGCAGCTGCCAGGGATGCTATAACTACATACATAACCCCCTTATCACCGCCGACCACCTTAATCATATCATCATTGATTATTTCCTTGGATACAGTCTTAGCAACCCTAGTGCTTACAAGTGCTCCTGCTATGTTAAGAACTGCTGCCATAAAAATTGCTGTTCTCGGTGATAAAACTCTTGTTGATACTGATGTGGCAATGGAATTCGCTGTATCATGAAAACCATTTATGAAGTCAAAGCTTAATGCAAGAATAACAACTATAATCGCAAGACTAAGCATGTTTCATAACAACCCCTTCTACTATATTTGCCACATCCTCACAAACATCAAGGGTGTTCTCAAGGTAATCATAAATTTCCTTCCACTTAATAACTTCAAGGCAATCCTTTTCCATTAAAAACAATTTGGTTACAGCAGACCTGAATATATCATCTGCTTCATTTTCCAATCTATTAACCTCAATAATCTTTTCTGCTATCTTTTTGCTCTTTTTCATATCTTTCAGTTCAACCATAAGAGCTTTTACTTCTTTAGTACAAGCTGTAATCAATTTAGCAAGCTTCTTTGCATCCTCAGGTATGGACTGCACATTAAACATGTTAAACCTATGTGCTGTTGATTCGATACTGTCGGTAATATTGTCCAATTCCTTTGCAATCAAATTGATGTCTTCTCTGTCGATCGGAGTGATAAATGATCTGTTTAACTGTTGAAGAATCTTGTGTACCTGCTTGTCACATTCATGCTCTGTCTCTTCAATTGCCTTCACCTTGTCTTGAACATTAACATAATTTAACATCAACTGTTCAAGCAGTTCAGCGGCTTTACAAGCATTCTCTGCTGTCGCAACAAAATAATCAAAAAATATTTCCTCTTTTCGCGAAACCCTAAACATAATTATTTCCCTTCTTCCGTAAAAATTAAATCAATTGTTCCTCGTTGATTATATATTATTGTTAAATCCAATACAACAAAACTTAACAGAAATTTAACAATAGAATTACAAAATATTAATATTGACATTTAGTCATTTCCGGGGAATAAAACAAAACACTTCAACCATTAAAATGATCAAAGTGTTCATCTATATTATAAATTAACAATCTATATACTTTAGGACTATTTATTGTGGATTAAGCACTTTTGAAAGGAATTGACCAGTATAAGACTCACTAATCTTAATAATATCCTCGGGAGTGCCTTCCGCCACAATATAACCACCTCTATGCCCCCCCTCAGGCCCAAGATCAATTATATAATCCGCAGTCTTTATGACATCCAGGTTATGTTCGATGACTATAACTGTGTTTCCTGCATCAACAAGCCTTTGGAGTATTTCAATAAGCTTGTGGACATCGGCTATATGGAGTCCTGTGGTAGGTTCATCCAGAATATACATGGTGCTTCCGTTGCTTCTTTTGGATAACTCAGTTGCAAGCTTTATCCTTTGGGCTTCGCCCCCGGATAGTGTAGTAGAAGGTTGTCCAATTTTAATGTATCCCAAGCCTACATCAAATAGAGTCTGCAGCTTTTTTTGAATCCTTGGAATGTTTTTGAAGAATTCGAGGGCATCTTCTACAGTCATATCCAGAATCTCTGCAATGTTTTTACCCTTATACTTTACGTCAAGGGTCTCTCTGTTGTATCTCTTGCCCTTGCAGACCTCACATGGAACATATATATCGGGCAAAAAGTGCATCTCGATCTTTATGATACCATCCCCGCTGCATGCTTCGCATCTACCACCCTTTACATTGAAGCTGAATCGCCCCGTCTTGTAGCCCCTCATCTTTGATTCGGTGGTTTCGCTAAAAACCTCCCTTATAAGATCAAACATTCCGGTATATGTTGCAGGGTTTGATCTTGGTGTTCTGCCTATAGGGGACTGATCTATATCTATTACCTTTTCCAGGTGCTCAAGGCCATTGACATAATCATGATCACCGGGTCTCAGCCTTGCCCTGTTGAGCTCAGAGGCACATTTTTTATATAGTATTTCATTTATAAGTGAGCTTTTACCGGAGCCCGAAACCCCAGTAATACAAGTAAAAACACTGAGTGGAAATTTAACATTTATATTTTTAAGATTGTTTTCTCTTGCACCCACTATTTCTACGTATTTATCGTTGGAAGCCCTGCGTTTTTCAGGCGTTGTAATCTTCCTTCTTCCACTAAGGTACAGCCCAGTCATAGAATCTTCACTATTTTTTATCTCCTCAACAGTCCCCTCGGCAATAATGTTGCCGCCGTGGACTCCTGCACCAGGACCAATGTCAATTATATGATCCGCTGCATACATAGTGTCTTCATCATGCTCTACCACAATTAGAGTATTCCCCATGTCTTTGAGTCGTTTTAATGTCTTAAGAAGCCGTTCGTTGTCTCTCTGGTGAAGACCTATACTTGGCTCGTCCAAAATATACAAAACACCCATAAGGCCTGAACCTATTTGAGTGGCAAGCCTTATTCTCTGTGCTTCACCGCCTGAAAGCGTTCCTGCTGCCCTGGCTAGTGTAAGGTAGTCCAGACCTACATCCACTAAAAAGCCTATCCTTGCATTTATCTCTTTCATTATCTGGTTTGAGATAGCCTTATGCTTATCCGATAGCTCCAGTTCATTGAAAAACTTCTTGGCATCAGATATTGCCATCTTGCTGATATCATTAATGTTTTTATCTCCAACGGTAACAGCCAATGCCTCTTTTTTTAGTCTGGCACCGTGACACTCATGGCACGGATTATTGCTCATGAAGTCTTCATAATACTGCTTCATGGTTTCCGACTGGGTCTCTTTATAACGCCTTTCCATACTTCTGATGATACCTTCAAAAGGAGCCACAAAAGACCCGCTTCCATATTCCCTCGTATAATTTATCTTGATTTTTTCACCCTTGGTGCCGTAAAGTATTATATCTACAATATGGTCCGGGAGATCACAAATAGGCGTATTGAGACTGAACTTGTAATGCTTTGACAAGGCATCTACATACATCCTTGAATAACCGTCCCCATTCTCTACATTCCAGCCTCCGACTCTTATAGCACCATCTGCCATGGACTTTGACCTATCAGGCACAATAAGATCAGGGTCAATCTTTAGTATGGTTCCCAAACCGCTGCATTCAGGACATGCCCCATAGGGTGTGTTAAATGAAAACATCCTAGGCTCAAGCTCTTCTATGCTTATGCCGCAATCACTGCATGCAAAATTCTGGCTGAAAAGGATTTCTTCCTTACCAATCACATCAACAAGCAAAATTCCTCCAGCCAGATGTAGGACAGTCTCAACAGACTCAGACAGTCTTTTTTGAATATCTGGTCTAACTACAAGCCTGTCAACAACTACTTCAATAGTATGCTTTTTATTCTTGTCCATTTTGATCTCTTCATTAAGATCCTTGACCTCTCCATCTATCCTTACCCTAACAAAACCGCTCTTCTTAGCATCCTCAATAAGCTTGTGATACTCTCCCTTCCTCCCCCTGACCACAGGAGCCAAAAGCTGAATCCTTGTTCCCTCTTCAAAGGACATTATATGGTCTACCATCTGATCCACTGTCTGTTGGGAAATTTCCTTACCGCACTTCGGACAGTGAGGTACACCTATCCTTGCATATAGAAGCCTTAGATAATCATGTATTTCTGTAACGGTACCAACAGTTGATCTTGGATTTCTGCTGGTAGTCTTCTGATCTATGGATATGGCAGGAGATAGTCCGTCAATGTAATCAACATCTGGCTTTTCCATCTGTCCAAGAAACTGCCTTGCATAGGAAGAAAGGGATTCCACATACCGCCTCTGCCCTTCTGCATATATGGTATCAAAAGCCAGTGAAGACTTTCCCGAACCGCTGATTCCGGTTATAACAACAAACTTATCCCTAGGAATAACAACATCTATATTCTTCAAATTGTGTTCTCTGGCACCTTTTATAAATATTTTATCTCTTAACATATATTCACCTCAACATTTCCGGCAATAAATAATCAATATAATAAGTGTGTTAATAATCTAATATATTATATCAGATGTACAAAAAATTGCAAACATCAGTTCGTGATTTCGTTGAATTTATCAACCATATCCTTTGTTTCCCAAACGCTTTTAAGAATGCCGTCATATAGATTTAAAGATATG
The DNA here is from genome assembly GCF_036567765.1 of Pseudobacteroides sp. Taxonomy (NCBI): domain Bacteria; kingdom Bacillati; phylum Bacillota; class Clostridia; order Eubacteriales; family Oscillospiraceae; genus Pseudobacteroides; species Pseudobacteroides sp. The sequence continues at coordinate 25,032 of NZ_DATCTU010000043.1, read as the reverse complement.
TATGCACCATAGTTACCCACAGGATTTTCCAAAAACTTATCCGGTGTTAAATCAAACCTCGTCGTTCTCATTTTATACTTTGAATCTTTTATGCACTGTGACAGATCATAATACTTGTCATGGAAAAGCCTGCAGATTTTATAATAGTCAAAAAAAGGCCATTTGGATCTTGTAAGCTCCAAATTGTGTAAAACAATCCTGTACTCCTTTGCAAAGCTTGAGCTAAAGCTACTGTCAATTTTTGAGGTGATATTACCAGTTATGTGATAAAGATCTTTCGGATCGTCTTTTCTAAATAAATTTTTATTTTCATCATAAAAATTTATAACTGACCTTAGAACACTTAAAGACATGAGGCTGTCGAAAATTTCTATATTATTTGAGAGCAGGAGATTATGCTCCGCCTTCCAAATGTCTTTGTATTTTTTCACTCCCTGAAGGTAGCTCCCGCTCAGAAACAGTTTCTTAATTTCAGCAAGTTCCAGCCTAAAAAGACTAATATGGTTTTCATTATGGCACAACTGGGTTTCTGGGTTTTCCCGCGGTGCTAACTGCTCATAGCTAAAAACGTCGTGATTATACCTGTATTTAAAATATTTATCCGGAATGGAAAATGGAGATGCCTTAAGAATGTCAAAAATTTCTTTTCTATCCTGCTCTGTATCTATAAGGACTTTTGCAACCTCTTTATGGGCATAATCAAATTTCTTTAGTGCTTTACTAAATTGAGAATTATCAGGACCTTTTTAATCTGACGATTTTTTGCCCCTTTATTTCAATATTATCTTAATCACACCACAATTTCTCACGACATGAAAAAGCCTGCAGGTGCCCTTTTTGAACATTACTGCAGGTTTTTTTCATTCATCCTTTTATTTTTTTACGCTTTCCTTAATCCATGGAAGCTTTCCGCCCACCTTCAAAATTTCCGCATCCAGATCTGATAATGTGTGGTTTAGCTCTATTTCAAATCCCTTTGTAACATTCTTAAGCTTTACATCACCCTTTAGGTCTCCAATGGCAATCTCTATCTTATCGTTTAATTCAATCCTGTCATAGTCAGCAGGATCTTTAAATGTCAACGGTACAATCCCGAAGTTAACCAGGTTTGCAAGGTGAATTCTTGCAAAGGACTTAACAATAACAGCTTTTATTCCAAGGTATTTTGGTGCTAACGCTGCATGTTCACGGCTTGAGCCCTGACCATAATTTTCACCGCCGATTATGAATCCTCCGCTGCTTTCTAACGCTCTCTTGTAAAAACTTTCATCAACCGCTTCAAAAACATGCTTGGATATCTCGGGAATATTGCTTCTTAACGGCAGAATTTTTGCACCTGCAGGCATAATATGGTCAGTAGTTATATTGTCACCCACCTTTAAAAGTGCAGAACCTTCCAAAACATCCGGAAGCTTATCAAAGGTTGGAAGAGGTTTTATATTAGGACCTCTAACAATTTCCACCTTAATTGCATCCTCTTGAGGTAGTGGCTTTAATGTCATATTATCATTAATAAAGAATTTTTCAGGCATCTTAATCTTTGGACATTCCCCTAAATCCCTCGGGTCTGTAATCTTTCCCGTAATTGCCGCAGCAACAGCAACTTCAGGGCTTGCAAGATATACAGCAGCATCTTTTGTGCCGCTTCTTCCTTCAAAGTTTCTGTTGAAGGTACGAACAGATACTCCTGCCGAACAAGGTGCAGAGCCCATACCTATACAAGGTCCGCAGGAATTTTCCAGCATACGTACACCTGCCTGCACAAGGTATTTCATTTCTCCGCTATCTACAAGATGCTCTACCACCTGACGGGATCCAGGACTAACCATCATACTGACATTTTCGTTTATGGTCTTTCCATTTAATGCGTTTGCAACCATCTTTAAATCTCTTAAAGAGGAGTTGGTGCATGATCCTACAGCCACCTGATCCACCTTTATTCCCTGAACTTCACTTACCTTCTTAACGTTGCCTGGGCTGTGAGGTAAAGCAATCATCGGTTCTAAAGTGTTTAAGTCAATATCGATTATTTCATCATACTGTGCATCATCGGAAGGAATAAGCTCTAACCATTGGTCTCCGCGTCCCTGTGCTTCAAGGAAAGCCTTGGTAACATCATCACTTGGGAATATGCTTGTGGTACATCCTGTTTCTGTTCCCATATTTGTTATGGTTGCACGGTCGGGTACTGAAAGAGTACTAACACCTGGTCCAAAATATTCCAAAACCTTTCCTACGCCGCCTTTAACATCAATTCTTCTTAAAACCTCAAGTATTACATCCTTTGCAGAGACCCAGTCTGTAAGCTGACCTGTAAGTCTAACCCCAACAACCTTCGGGAATTTGATTCTGAAAGGTGCTCCAGCCATAGCAGCAGCAACGTCCAATCCTCCTGCACCCATTGCAAAACTTCCAATCCCCCCTGCTGTAGGTGTATGACTATCTGAACCGATCAGGGTTTTCCCCGGACGTGCAAAACGCTCAAGGAACAATTGGTGACAAATGCCGTTTCCAGGTTTGGAAAAGTATAGTCCATACCGTTTTGCGACAGACTGAAGATAGAGATGATCATCCGCGTTCTTAAAATCTGTCTGAAGTGTATTATGATCAACAAAGCTTACGCTTAATTCTGTTTGCACTCTATCCATTCCGATGGCCTCAAACTGCAGATATGCCATAGTCCCGGTTGCATCCTGAGTCAAAGTATTATCTATTGTAATGGCGATTTCATTTCCAATGCCAAACTCACCTTCAACCAGATGCTGCTTCAATATTTTTTCAGTAATTGTTCCTTTCATTTCATGACCTCCAAATCAAGATTTTATCTGTCCTTCATAGGCTTATAAGCAACCTTTCCGAGCACATTTTTATATGCCGGACGTATAATTCTTCCCCCATTTATAATTTCCTCCAGGAGATGGGCACTCCATCCTGCAATTCTTGATATTGCAAATAGAGGCGTATACAGTTCATGAGGAATTCCCAAAGATTTGTATACAAAACCCGAATAGAAATCTACATTTGCACTAACTACTTTATCAGATCTTTTCACCCTTGCAAATACCTCTGGAGAAAGTTTTTCAATAAGTGTAAAGAGATTGTATTCTTCCTCATTGCCTGTTTCCTTAGCAAGCTCCTCTGCTTTCTTTTTAAGTACTATTCCGCGGGGATCGGACAGGGTATAAACTGCATGACCCACACCATAAATAAGACCTGATCTGTCATTTGCTTCCTTATTCAGTATCTTAACAAGATAATCGCTGACTTCGCCTTCATCACTCCATTTTTTAACATTAGCCTTTATATCTTCCATCATTTGCATAACCTTAATGTTTGCTCCACCATGCTTAGGACCTTTTAAGGAACCGATTGCGGCAGCAATAGCTGAATATGTATCTGTTCCGCTTGATGAAACAACACGGGTTGCAAAGGTTGAATTGTTGCCTCCGCCATGCTCTGCATGAAGTACAAGTAGAAGGTCTAAAATTTCAACTTCTGACCTTGTGTATTTGCAATCAGGACGTATCATATGTAAAATATTCTCCGCAGTACTCATATCCTCTTTAGGGCTGTGGAGAAATAAACTGTTACCGTCATGGTAATGACTCTTTGCCTGGTAGCCATAGGCAGCCATAGCCGGAAATCTGGCAATGAGGTCAATGCACTGTCTCAAAGTATTTTCAACGCTTGTATCGTCAGGATTGGGGTCGTAGGAATAAGAAGCCAGTACTGCCCTTGCAAGCTTGTTCATAATATCTTTGCTGGGTGCTTTTAAAATCATATCCTCGGTAAAAGCACGGGGCAACTTTCTTCTTGAACCTAATAAAGCTGAAAATGTATCAAGTTCTTCCTTTGTTGGAAGCTCTCCGAATAGCAATAAATAAACACATTCCTCAAAACCCAGACGCTTTTCATCCTGGAATCCTTTTACCAAATCAAATATATCTACTCCACGGTATCTAAGTCTTCCTTCTACAGGAACCTTTTCATTCTCATCCATTATGTAAGCATGGACATCCCCAACTTCTGTCAGCCCTACTAAAACTCCTGTACCATCATTATTTCTCAAACCGCGTTTTACATTATACTTGGTAAACATTTCGGATTCAATGTTATTATTCTCCTTTATCAATTCAGAATAACTGCTGTATAAGCTTTCAACATTCATAGTTATTTACTCCTTTTCAAATTTAATTTATATAAATCTTTTTAAATATTATATTGTTTAATATTTAAAGAAATCTGATCTCTCTGACTTGAGATTTAAAATATATTGATTTTATTATATATACTTGTCTTGGAAAAGTTTTATGTATCAAAAGTGATTATTCAAAATGTATCTTTGTATTATTGTATACAATTATACATCCTGCGTCAAGAAAAAAATTCCTTGGTTTAGTTTACGCCACACTCCCTTACACAATAAAAAATGCTTCAACTCTACCAATTGTAACTGGAAGTTGAAGCATTTAGCCACCATGGGTTTAGAAATTTATCCCAATAACCGCCACCATAAAATTGTTTGCACCGTGAATAATAATGGAAGTCCATAGTGAGCCAGTCTTTTTATATGCATAACCGAATAATATGCCCAGTGCCATTACCGGTATAACTTTCATAATTGTGATGCCGCCCTCGTTTATAATCCATATTGGAAAATGAATTGTAACAAACAGTATTGCAACTAAAATATTTGCTCCCCAAAACTCTATGAATTCCTCAATTTTATTAAGAAGAAACCCCCTGAAGACTATTTCCTCAGTCAGACATGTTACCAATACAACATTTATAATTTTATCCAAGTCAAAATCCATGTTTAAAGAACTCTTTCCATAGAGGAACATTTTTCCCAAGTTTATACCTATAAGGGCTCCACCTATTACAAGTCCCCAGACAATGCCCATTAGTGCACGGCTGTTAAGTTTCAGATAAGATAAGGGCTTATTGCCATCAATATATATTATGTACATAAATACCGGAACGGCCCAAATAAAAACCTTAATAAGACCGTTTAATAAAATGCCCGGGGGGCCCGCATATTCTTCATACACCATAGGTGACAAAACACTTCTGTGAAGAGTCCAGGCCCCATAAAAAATAAGAAAGTAAATCAATAAATAGTGAACCTTGTGTGCCTTAATAAACGAAGTTACACCTTTTGACCAACCACTTTTGCTATCCATAATGTCAATTCTCCATCCTGTCTTTAAGTTCCATAATTTTATCCCTTAACTCAGCGGCTCTCTCAAATTGCAAATTAACCGCCGCTTCTTTCATTTCCTTTGAAAGTTTGTTTATAAGAGCCTGTATTTGTTCTTTTGTTGATGTTTCTTCATCACGGCTGATTCCATACTCTGCTCCCTCTTCTGCCGCTTTTGTAGCTTCTATTACATTCCTTACAGCCTTCCTGATTGTTGTGGGGGTTATGCCATGCTGCTCATTGTATTCCATTTGAAGCTTTCTTCTTCTATTGGTCTCATTCAATGCCTTGCTCATGGAATCTGTTATTCTATCGGCGTACATAATGACTTTGCCTTCAGCATTTCTTGCTGCCCTACCGATAGTCTGGATCAATGAGGTTTCCGATCTTAGGAACCCTTCCTTATCAGCATCCAATATAGCTACCAGTGAAACCTCAGGCAGATCAAGACCTTCCCTTAAGAGATTGATACCTACAAGCACGTCAAAAACTCCAAGCCTCAAATCCCTTATAATTTCCATTCTTTCAAGGGTATCTACGTCTGAATGCAGATATCTCACCTTAAAATCCAGTTCCTTAAGATAATCGGTAAGGTCTTCAGCCATCTTTTTTGTCAATGTGGTTACAAGCACCCTTTGATCCTTTTTAACCCTCTCGCTTATTTCGCCTATCAAGTTGTCTATCTGCCCTTTAATAGGATTTATTATTACTTCAGGATCAATAAGACCTGTTGGCCTTATAATCTGCTCAACAACCTGTAAAGAGTGCTCCTTTTCATATTTTGCAGGGGTGGCACTTACATATATGGCCTGATTTACCCTCTTCTCATATTCCTGAAACTTAAGCGGTCTGTTGTCAAAAGCAGAAGGAAGTCTGAAGCCATACTCTACAAGTGCTTCTTTTCTAGACCTGTCCCCGTTGTACATTGCCCCAATTTGGGGGATGGAGACATGGGATTCATCTATCACCAGCAGGTAGTCATCAGGAAAATAATCCATCAGTGTGTATGGAGCACTTCCAGGAGCACGTCCACTGATATGCCTTGAGTAGTTTTCAATTCCCTGACAGAAACCAACCTCCTGAAGCATCTCAAGGTCATACCTCGTCCTTTGCTCAAGCCTGTGTGCTTCCAGTATTTTGCCCTGACTTTTAAGATCCTTCAGTCTTAAATCCAACTCTTCCTCAATACTGCCCAGAGCCTTTTCCATCTTTTCTCTAGTTGTTGCATAGTGTGATGCTGGGAAAATAGAAACATGTGAACGAGTTCCCTTGATCTCACCTGTAAGCGAATGAATTTCAGTAATCTTCTCTATTTCATCACCAAAAAACTCAACCCTGATTACGTTTTCAGATGACGATGCAGGAAATATCTCCAACACATCTCCTTTAGCCCTAAATTTGCTTCTCTTAAAGTCTATTTCGTTTCTTTCATACTGAAGGTCTACAAGCTTTCTTATTACCTCATCCCTGTCTTTTCTCATGCCAGGCCTTAAGGAAAGCATAAGATCTGTATAATCCTCAGGGTCTCCAAGGCCGTAAATACAGGATACACTTGCTACAATAATAACATCTCTTCTTTCAAAGAGTGCTGCTGTCGCGGAGTGCCGCAATTTATCTATTTCATCGTTTATTGATGAGTCCTTCTCAATATAGGTATCAGTTGATGGAATATAAGCTTCCGGCTGATAATAGTCATAGTAGCTTACAAAATATTCAACTGCGTTATCAGGAAAAAACTCCTTGAATTCACTGCACAACTGGGCAGCCAAAGTTTTATTATGTGCTATTACCAAAGTTGGCTTTTGCACCTTTTCAATAACATTTGCAATTGTATATGTTTTTCCCGAACCAGTAACGCCTAAAAGCGTCTGATGCTTATATCCCTTTACCAACCCATTTCCTAAAAGCTCAATAGCTTTGGGCTGATCCCCGCGTGGTACATATTCGGATTTTATCTTGAATTCCGACATTGCCTGTTAATCCTTTCCATTAATTACTTTTACCATATCCACACAATATTCCCCAAATTACCTGTGGATAATGTTGATAAGTATGTGTACAACTTTATTTATCTTAATATCTCTGTTGATAACTTTGTCAGTAAATCTTCCAAGTGAAATTTTTCAGCAGTCTTATTACATTTTTTTACGCCAAAAGCTATTATTTTTTATAAAGCCAGAGTATGTTTGTCACACCTCTTGGATAATATTTGCTGCCTATTGCTTCCCCTAATATAAACTGATCACTGAAGCACCAATATGCATTCTCTCCCCTTAAGAGCCACGACTTATGCACTTCATCCGCATCCTTTGAAAAGCTGTCTGCGTCAATATCCAATATATCACTTATTATAAACTTGCATAAATAAATTTTACTAGGCCAGGAGTTATTACTGGTTGATGATATCTTCCAGCCACCATCTTCAAAAATACATATCCCAGGCTTCATAACAGCTTTTATATGTTTCTTTAGCAGCTTTATATAATCACCATAAGGACCATTCTCGGAAACTACATCTTTCAAACCAGCAATATATGGAAAAATCAAGCCTTCCACTGCCGGAATAATTGCTGCTTCTATTCCTTCTCCAATTATAGCAGGAATATAATCTTTTTTGTCACTATTTTTAATTATTGTATCAACACATTTTCTTGCCTGAGCTTTTGCTAATTCTGCAAAATCCATCATGCCTCTTTCATTGAAAAGGCTGTCAAAAAGCACATACAATGCCCAGCACTTACCCGCCATATATACATTATTCCTCGCCTGCCCTAATGATGCATCCAAACTGTCATAGGTTGTTATTTCAGCTCCGCCCATGGTTCTAGAGCTGTCAAGGCTCATTATACCATCCCTTTCGCCTGCATCAGGTGCATCCCTGTTAACCATGCTCTGGAAGCAGGACTTAAGCAAATCTATATTTTTATCCATCCATTTAAGGTCATTTGTGGCGTTATAATAACCAAAGGCACAACAGCACCAGTTTACCAGCTCTTCGTGGGTCATGTGCGAGAAGCATCCTGTTTTCCCGTACATTTCGTATGAAGAGTAACCCGGTCTGGAGAAATTGTTTATTACCCCCATATCATGAGTAAAACTTATCCCCCCTGGAAATTCCTTATTATCATTAGGAAATCTTAAAGTATCTTCATATGAATACCTTTCAGAAAACATATCAAGTACGTTTCTTACAGTCCATGGATTCATTCTAAGCTCATAAAACAGCATATCCACAGTGAGATCCAAAGTGTTCATCATTCTGTATTCACCCTCATTTACTACCCACAAGGGCTTACCGTTATAACAGAGAAACTCTGTGCTGGCATAATAGCTTCTTGCAGCTTGGCACAGCATAAATTTTTTAGCATCCGGTAAATTATAGCCTTCAATAAGCTTTTCATCCTCTTTACATGCATCAACCAAATCATTAAAATTATTCATGGTAAATTCCGCTACATCCTCCAGATTCCTAAAGAACTTTGTATAATAATAAGCTGCATCTATGCCTGTAGTAACAATTCCATCCCTATAAAAGCATATAGCCACCGGAAATGTAACCTTTTGCCCAGGAGGTATATCCAAAATGAGTGCTCCACAATTGCCAAGGGTCATGGTCCAATTTTCAACAAGTTGGTTTCCCAATATATCCTCCATACTGAAGCCATTAGCAACCCTTACATTTTCCCCTTTTGAAACTATCGCCGTATTTCGTCCCTCTCCTACCCCGCATATTTGTCCATCATTTATATAAATCTTTCTCATTCCTGAATTCGGTATGCTGGCTTTATACCCTATAAAAACCCTTCGCCAATTTTTATTTCCAGTATTATCAACAGTAACCTCAGCAAAAACTGCAGGCACAATTGCTTTTTTCATTTCCATATCAATGCTCTTTTCAGGATCTGGAACCGACCTTATAGGGGAATATATTTTAAACTCAAGGTCCCCTGCATTCCATGTATCTGTTGCAAGATTAAATTGCCTTGTAACGCAGTTCTTGTCAAACCATACCAAAACACTGGGCTTATCACCCTGTTCCAACTTCTCTATATCAAACCTTTTGCTTTCGTCCTCAGAATAATCAAAAAAAGGAAGTGCTTCATAGTATTTGCCATCAGCAGTCTGCAGTCCTATAAAAACATTCTGGTCTGCAGGTTTGCCAAGCTCCATGCCAAGCCCTCCCTTTGCTCCTGGATAACCTAGGGTAAAGCTTGAAAAAGCTCCTATAGGCGAATGATCTGCGTTAAAAAATATTTCTTTCATTATTAAGCCTCCTTGTTATTTTTGATTTGTTAATGCTATAAATTATTAGCTTCCAAAGCCCAATCAGAGTATTCAATTTCACCCCATATCCTGGTTCCTTCTCCCATCCACGTGCCTGTTTCAGAATTGTACACAGAAGGTCCCTGTGGTGAATCCCAATAGTTGTACTGTGCAATCATCTGGATTTGAGTATTATTATAAACAGCATATAGCCGATTCCGATAAAAATTGCTTAGGGAAATATTTCCACCCTCCATGGAGTCTGTGTAAACCCCAACATCCAAATTGGTAAAGTTTGTAAGAATCACACTTAAATGCCCTCTGGATATTATACCAAATTTACAGTTTTCTATCTCACTTTGAGCCATGTATAATGTTCCTGTTTCATTTACAATAATACCTGCTCCATCAATATTTTTCACCTTACAGTCGGTTAGGTTAATAAACCCATCACTGTAGAGTGCACTCTGACCAGGCACTTGATCTTTTCCAGGTTCAGTTGGTGTGGGTGTTGGCATCGGAGTTTGTGTTAGTGTTGGTGTTAGAGTTTGTGCTGATGTTGGTGTTGGTGTTGGTGTTGATGTTGATGTTGGTGTTGATGTTGATGTTGGTGTTGGCGTTTTTGTTGGCTTGCTTGTCGGTGTATGGCTAGGCTTTGGTGTCGGAGTTGGTTTTATACACCCTTTAGTGAAGTTTATATAATATTTTGCTTTATCTCCCTGATCTTTAGCACATATACTATCCAGCTCCATGAAAACGTCTATAAAGCTTATTAATTCAAATATGTATTTGGAATAATAATTTGAGGAATAGCATGTGCTTGTTGGCTTGCATATTGGTGTGGGTTTTCTACTCTTTGTGCATATTGGTGTACATTTTGGTGTGCATTTTGGCGTGGAAGCTGGAGTGTTTGTCCAAGTTGGCATTTTGGTTGAAGTTGGTGTAATTGTTGATGTTGGAGTATTTGTCGAAGTTGGAGTATTTGTCCAGGTTGGAGTGTTTGTATAAGTTGGTGTATTAGTCAAAGTTGGTGTTGGAATAATTTCCCCCAAGAGATAACAATCGCGGATTTCTACATTAACGCCATTAAAAGTTCCTGTATTATTAACCTTTATGCCTTCCAACAAAGAGCTTTCTACCAACGAATCATTCAGCTGCAGCTGCCCCGATACAATTATGGGGGATTTCCCGTTTCTAAATGTTATTCCTATGCCATCAAAGGACCCACCCTCTGCAATTAATATGCTGTCCCAATAGTCCTCGGTCTTTAGTGTGCTCCCATCATTTTTATCGGCATAAGATGAAAAAACTATATGGTTATCAATTCCACCTGTGTTAGCAAACACATTTCCAAAAATTGTTATTTTCGCATTAGGTTTAAGCTTTATTATTGTACCCTTTGCAATATTTAGACTGACATTTTGTTCAATAATCAATTCTTCCTCTATCACATATGGGCCGTTCTCCTTTGTCCATGTTTCATCCTGTGTTATTGACACATGGCTTAAAACATTGTCCTTAATCGCTTGGTTAGCTTTTTCTTCTACATAGGCTTCAACCTGTAGTACATCCGCAAAACTTATACTACCACTGGATTGAGTAATGCATTGCAGTAAAAAAGCAAATAAAACAACAAAATTGCCCACGTACTTCGCCTTGTTACCATTCATAACAATCGCCTCCTGAGTTATTAAACAATTCCATTTACTTTTAATATACATTTGCGGTGTAGAATACACTATAACTTCCTAGACATAAAAAATTATGCTTGATATAAATATCAAGCATAATGATAATGATGTAGCTATATTATACAATATATTTTCTTTTATTCCAAGTTTTTAATGAACAAGTCTTGCACCTTTTGAAGGTATCCCTCCCATGTTGGCATCCGCTCCATCAACAGTCAGGTGGCTTCCGTTAAACACCAGTGTTTTACCTATTACCCTGCCCATTATGGTCTGATTTGATCCATTCATTGTAATACTTCCGTTAGGAGCATACACAATACCGTTTAGATTTATATTGGAACCGTTAATGGTTATATTTCCATTTTTAGAATAAAAACACACCGAATCCTTTGTTGAGTCATACAGATTACTACCGTTAAAGGTTATATTGCCTGTTACCAAAATACAGCCCTTTCCTTTGAAATGACTGCCGTTCACTGTTAAATCTCCGTCAACATATATTGGCTCATCTACATTTAAATGAGAACCCGAAAACTCTTTATTTGAACTGTAATATCTTCCGCTTTTCTCAGCCTGTACTCTTATAGCCTCTGAAAAATCAGGCATATCTACATAGGGAGCATTAGAAACCTTTTTATTAATTTCCATTTGACTACCATTTACAACAACTCTCTTTACCGCTTCACAGTCTCCCGTTATAGTTTGCTTGGATCCATTTGCTATAAAACCTGCATTTGTATGGGAATTTCCATTAACGTACATTTGAGACCCGTTGATAATAAGGTTAGTGGCGGTGCTACCCGAGAACAAAACATAATCCAGTGCCTGGCCTATGTTTCCTGTCAATGCCGTTGCACTGCATTTGGTACTTTTCCCCTTTAACCCTAGAAAACGGGCAAATAAATAATTAATATTCTTGTTGCCCTCTATCAACAGCTCTGTGCTGTCATCAGAAAAGGTAACTTTAACATCATCTATTGTAAATCCGTTTTTTGTTATGTAATCATCAACAACATCCTTTGCCTTGTCTCTGTTCGGCAATTCTTGAACTGCTGCTAAAGCTGCGGAATCCACTGCATTTTGCAGCTTCTGCCTGCCAATCGCCACATTACCTATATCAACAACAACCGCACTCATGCCAAGAACAACAGTAAGTGCAATAGAAAATATAATTACAGAGACACCTTTTTTGCTTTTTAAAAATTTAATATTCATATCTCTTTTCACACCCTTATATATGACTTCATATAACTTCCCTTTTTTTACCCATAATTCAATCTTACCAGATATGCAGCATTTCATTAATAATTCATTGCTATCATTTATTAACCATGTAAGTACTATCTTTTTATAGTCCATAATCCCTATTTATGAATTTCAGAATCGCTCCCAGTGCATAAATATAATTAGAGTTAATTTAGTTGTATATAAATGAATATAATTAAACTTGACAGAATTTATACTTGTGTTATAATAGTTAATAGTTAGAATAAATATTTTTCTAATAGATTAATCACTTTAATTGCATTCTGGAGGTCACGATGAAACTAATTGATTTATTCAATGACAAAAAGCCGATTGTTTCCTTTGAAATATTTCCGCCAAAGCTTGATACCCCTCTTGACACTATTTTTGATGCACTTGAAAAGTTCAAAGCCCTTGGGCCCGACTATATAAGTGTTACATACGGAGCAGGCGGCAGTCAGAAAGACAGGACTATAGAAATTTCTTCCAATATAAAAAATACATATAACATAGAAAGCATGGCTCATTTAACATGTGTAGGCCACACTATTGAAGAAATAGATTTTATAGTTGACTCATTGATTGAAAACAATATAAAAAATATTTTAGCCCTTAGAGGTGATCCCCCAGCCGACCAACCCGACTTTGATTTCAGCAAAAATAGCTTCAAGTATGCTTCTGAGCTTATATCCCATATCAGAAGCAGGCATAATGATCTTTGCATAGCCGCCGCAGCTTATCTTGAGGGGCATCCCGAATGTAGTAAAATCAAGGATGATATGATCAACCTTAAACATAAAACTGATGCTGGAGTTGATTTCCTTGTGACGCAGCTTTTCTTTGATAACAGGCTGTATTACGAATTTCAGGAAAGAGCCGCAACAATTGGGATAAAGTGCCCTATAGCAGCTGGAATAATGCCTATATTCAGCTCCAGAATAAAAGCCATGACAGCTAAAAGCGGCTGTTCAATACCTGCCAAGCTGGTAATGATGCTTGATAAATATCAGGATAACCCGGATGACCTGTTAAAAGCAGGTATAGAGTATGCAAGCATACAGATACGTGACCTTATTGATAATGGTGCTGATGGAATTCATTTATATACTATGAACAGGCCCAAATCCAGTTCAGAGATACTTAAAAACGCAGGCCTATAACAAAATGGCCTATCCAAACGGATAGGCCATTTTGTTTGCCTGCTGAAACAATTGAATTCCCCCAATTATATATGTAATGACGTAAGTCTAATCATCTGCAATAATGAATTCTTCAAATGTCATATCCCCACTGTGTTTTATCACACCGTCCATAATATCCTGTTCTGTAAATACCTTAAGAAGCTTCAGATCTTCATCCAGAACATGAATTATGTGAAACCTGTCAAAATCCAAATTCCTTATAATATCTCCCATACGCATGGTTTTAACAACAACCAGGTCTCTGGCCGGATATATACCTTTTTTTAATAGTCTAGATCTTCTATATATAACATCCTTCATATTCATAATTGCTACCTCCTTTTTAAAACTCTTCAGCTCACCAAATATAAAAATACCGATCAATATAAGGCTAAAATTTACCAAACTGTATGAAACAAGTACACAACCTAGTATTATAAAAAATACCGATAACACATAGGAAACACAACATATGTAACTATGTGCTTTAAAGCTACCCATTCTTGCAGAAGTCAGCTCAAAAACAATTCTTCCTCCGTCTAACGGCATGACAGGCAGAAGGTTGAACACTGCAAGGCTAATATTGAGGTAAGCGATTAATGTAAATATAGATTTATGATATGGAAAAGTGTTAGCAATTATAACAGAAATTATGAATAAAAGTATATTTGTTAATGGCCCGCATATATAAATGATAATTCTTTCAGTCCTTGTGTTTTTACCTTCTATTTCTGCCTTCAACCCAAAGGGTGATATCTTAATAAAACTGATAGAATTCCCAAAAAACATTGCTGGAAAAGTATGACCTAGCTCATGCAGCAGCATGGAAAGATAGGCCGCAATGTATTCTTCTGCGTATCCGCAAACAACCATAATGGTTATTGTAATCAAAAACAGAAAATCTATTTTTACCTTTTTTACCAGAGATATAACACTATTATTTATCGATATCATTTAATTAGCCGATTTTTACGTAATCTAATGGATTTACAGGTGTGCCGTTTTTCCAAATCTCAAAATGCAAATGTGGTCCTGTAGAAGTACCTGTACTTCCCACCTTCGAAATAATTTCCCCCTGCTTAACCATATTGCCTTTTTTTGTAACTATTACAGAACAGTGTGCATAAAGGGTAATATATCCATTCTGGTGATCAATTTTTACCATATTTCCAAAAGAAGAATTAGGACCCGCTTCTATAACCTTTCCTGCCATTGCCGCTTTTATCGCAACACCATGATTTGCTTTAATGTCTATGCCTTTATGCATTTCTACCTTACCCTTGATAGGATGAATCCTATCTCCAAATTCAGATCCCAAAGGACCGCTAGCAGGTACCATGAATTTTACATTTGTTTTGTTTGTGTTTTTGATAGATGACTTTTCATTAACCTTTGGCAGACTTTTTTCTGTATTCCCATCTTGATTATTTCCTTCTGCCGTATTTGGTTTTTTCTCTTCCTGAATATCAAGTTCATATTCTTCAATTATTCCACCGTAATCAATTTTGGAGGAATCGTCATATTCAAACGGATATATAGGAGCACTTGCCGGAACCGAGTCTTCTTCAGTACTGCTTATATCAATAGCATCCTGATCCTTTTGATCATTACTCCCTTCCCCCTGTGATTCCTTCTGGATAGTATTTTTCTTCAGCATATCGGTGAATGAATTTATTTTGCCGAATATATCATCCATCTTAACATCATACTCCATAACGTAGCTCACCTTGTCTGCTAAAAAATCAGTTATGGGTGTATCAAAACTCATAGCAATGCTTACCAGTAAAAATATCAAAAACGATATAATCAATTGCTTGAAAATAGTGAAAGTTAACTTGCTGTTTTCACTATTCTTTTTCTTTTTTCTGTTATATGTACTTCTGCGTTGATAAGTTCCTCTTGCTGTAGTATTATCCATTTATTCTCATCCTTAAAGTAAATATTTTTTGAATTTTAAATGTGGTATATCTGCTAATCCGATTCTTTTAAATTATATTAGTTTCTCAAAAAATATATTACTTTGAATAACAAAATCATGAAGTGATTTTGCAACATTGATGGTTGTCATGGGAAACTAAAATAACCGACTGAATGACAGCCAATGCATTTGGCTATTATTCCAGTCGGTTATTTTGAATTTAGAATTTATCAATAACTTGGATTTATGAGTTCCCTCCAGGCTAAATCTCCTCTGTCAAGACTCTTAATCAACATCTCGGCAGTAGCAACATTCGTAGCAAATGGTATGTTATTTGTATCACAGTGCTGTAAGAGTAATGTTATGTCCGGCTCATGAGATTTGGGGCCTATGGGATCCCTCAAAAAAATTACAAGATCAATCTCATTATATGCTACTCTCGCAGCTATTTGTTGTTCTCCTAAGAGTCCGGGTGCACACATATTGATGTTTAACCCTGTTTGCTCCATGATGGTCGACCCTGTTGTGCCTGTTGCAATCAGGTTATGTGATTGCAAAATCCCTTTATAAGCTATACAGAATGCTACCATGAGTTCTTTTTTAGAATCATTGGCTATTAATGCTATATTCATTAAACTGTACCATCCATATAATTTTGCGTTGAATCAGTGACTAATGCAGTTAAAATGTTTTGAAATGCTGTAGTTAATTTTATTATATATTATGCTACCCGTTAATTATTTTCCACTATTTTTTACATTTCTAATGGGTATATTGGCAACCAATGCAGGAACAACACTATCTCCATCATCGCCTTTCGTTCTGGTAATCTGCAAATCTAAAGCACCCTCATCAATTTCCATATAGTTTTGAATTACTTTGATTATTTCACCTTTTACCATTTCAAGAAACTGAGGAGAAACATTCGCCCTGTCGTGAATCAAAACGAGTTTTAATCTCTCTTTTGCAACATCTTTTGATGTTTTTGATCTACCAAACAACTTTGCCAAATCCAATAACATATGTTTCCCTCCCTTTAATTAGCTTTTAAGCCTAAAAGTTTTTTAAGCCTAACAACAAAACCCTCATCTGTATCCAAATTAAGCAAAGGAATATCCTCGCCTAAAATTCTTTTTGTAATATTCCTATAAGCTTCACCTGCTAATGACTTTGCATCATTTACAGCGGGCTCCCCTCTATTGGTGGAAACTACCACCTTTTCATCATCAGGGACAACCCCGATTATATCTATGGCAAGTATGTCAACAATATCATCAATTGTCATCATGTCTCCGCGCTTAACCATATCAATTCTTACTCTGTTAATGAGTAATTTTGGATTTCTAAGCTCGTTTGCTTCCAAAAGCCCTATTATTCTGTCGGCGTCCCTTACAGCCGAAACCTCAGGTGTTGTAACAACAATAGCTCTGTTTGCACCAGCTATTGCATTTTTAAACCCCTGCTCAATTCCTGCAGGACAATCCACTATAATAAAATCAAATTCTGCCCTCAGTTCATCACAAAGCTTCATCATCTGCTCCGGATTAACTGCTGACTTGTCCCTGGTTTGTGCAGCAGGCAGGAGATAAAGCCCGTCATAACGCTTGTCCTTGATTAAAGCCTGCTTTACTCTGCATGTACCCTCGACAACATCCACTAAATCATAAACAATTCTATTTTCCAATCCCATTACAACATCAAGATTTCTAAGTCCTATATCAGTATCCACCAATACTACTTTTTTACCTTTAATCGCCAATCCAGTACCAATATTTGCAGTGGTAGTAGTCTTGCCTACTCCACCTTTACCGGAAGTAATTACAATAACCTCACCCATTAATATATCCCCCTAAAATAATATCCTTGAAAGTCGCTATTTAATTAAGTAAAAATAAAGCACTTTATATAACCCTCTTTAAGGAAATTATCTCTTTAATATGCTACCTTAAAATATTAGATTATATTGAAATGTGACAAGTAATGACTAAAATGTTATTACTAAATCTCAAAATTAATTAAAATGATATGAACACAAAACACCCATATTAAAAATATATATTTCTTTTTAGGTTTTGTCAATCAGGTATTATCCTTTATTTATGCTGAGGTAAATATCTTTCGATATAGACTGTATTATCCTTGATATAAGCAATTTCAGGAATAAATGTTGTTACAGCTTCCTTTTCATCAGGAGGTCTTGTTATTACATCGGCAATTCTCAGTTGCGTCGGCTGCAGATTAAGTGCCGCAACTACAGCCTCCTTATTTCCGTCTGCACCTGCATGAACTATTCCTCTCAGGGAACCCATAACAATAACATTTCCCGCTGCAATCACCTCTGCCCCCGGGTTAACATCCCCAAGCACTATTATGTTTCCGTCAAAGCTTACTAGTTGGCCTGATCTAAGAGTACCCTTGTGAAATCTGCAAACACCCTCATCAATACCTTTAAAAAATAAAAACTTTTTAATTTCTACCTTGTTTAAGGGCTTTGGCTTAGACTCCTTAGCCTGTACCTGCTGCTCGGTTTCACGGCTGAAACTTTTGATTTTGGCACCGCTTTTGGATGTTAAAAGTTCTAAAAGCTTTGCCTCTTCATCCTTTGAAAGACTTCTGCCTCTGTATCTTACATCAAGTATGGCACCCTTGAAAAATTTCCCCGCTAAAGCTATCTTTTTTTCCATTTGTGTGTAAATATTTCCAAAAACCTCATCCTCTTTAAGTATAACCGTGAGCCCGTTTACTGTACCCTTAAATATTACACTGCTTTCCTCCATCCATGATACCCCCGACAGTTTTAATAAAAAATAATCATTCAACTTTTAAATTATATCAAAACACTTTATATTTTTCTATTATTTCGTTAAGTTCAAGACATTTAAACCTAGCGAGTAAACTCAATCTGGTTTGTTTTTAATTTGTCATCCGATCTTGATGCACCTGAGAGATTAAAATATTCTTTCATTATATCTATTGCAATGGGAGCAGTATTAGCCCCCCACGCACCATGCTCTACGACGACAGCAATCGCAATCTGCGGCTTATCTGCCGGGGCAAAGCAAACAAACAATGCATTGGATGATTTTGTTTTTTCATAACCGGTTTCCGCAGTACCCGTTTTACCGGCAACCTCTATCGGAAAATTCCTGAATGCAGATACCGCAGTACCACCTTCCTGCATTGTTACGGCTTTCATACCCTCTATGACAAGATCAAGGTTCTCCTTCTTAATGGGTATCTTTGTGTAGTCCGGCTTATTTTCCATTACCGTTGATCCGTCGTACTTGACAACCTTCTTGATAAGGTGCGGTCGCATGAGCTTACCGCCATTTGCTATTGCTCCAATATAGTTTACCAACTGAAGTGGAGTAAAGGAATTGTATATCTGACCAATGGATGCCTGGGCGGTATCTGCTTTCCACCAATCTTCAATTCTTCCGTAGTTACGCTTAAACTCGTCAGATTTTTTATATTCCCTTGATGCAAGAACGCCTTTAGATTCATCCTTTAGATCTATACCGGTTTTTCTACCCAAACCAAACATGGATCCCCATTTACTGATATTATCTATACCTGTCATAACTCCAAGCTTCTCAAAATAGATATTGCATGAAGTCTCCATAGCACTCTTTAAGGTAAGATCTCCATGGCCGTATTTACGCTCAAGGCATTTAAACTCCCAGCCATCTATTGTATACTTACCGTCGTCGTTTATTATATTTCTTTGTGGTGAAATTGCACTTGACTCTAATCCCGCAATGGCCGTAAGAGGCTTAAAAGTCGATCCCGGAGCATAACGCCCGTTGATAACCCTATTCAGTGTAGGCGACAACTTTGCAAGCTCGAATTTTTTATCATCATAATACTCTTGAATTTTCTTTTGTGCTTCCTTATCATCAGGCTTTGCAATAAAGTTGGACGGATCATAGCTTGGATAGCTTGCCATGGCAAGGATCTCACCGGTATTTACATCCATGGCTACGGCAGATCCTGTCTTGGCATCGCCGAAATTCTTCTTACCGTCAGCCTGGCTTCTTATTATCTCCAAATTCCTCTCAATGGACTCCATTGCTACTCTTTGTAAATTCATGTCCAGTGTAAGCTTTACTGTACTGCCTGGCATAGCAGGATTGGTCTCCAACTCCTCTGTCAGTCTGCCCGCTATATCCACTTCAATCTTCTTCTGCCCGTCTTTTCCTCGTAGATACGGCTCTGCAAAGGCTTCAATGCCTGACTTTCCTACCACTTCATCCTGTCTGTAGCCTTCTTCCTTAAGCTTGCTATATTCTTCCTCATTCATTTTTCTTACAAAACCGATTACATGGCCCGCTGTTTCTCCCATTGTATACTTTCTAAATGTTTCAACGTCTGTATAGACACCTGGAAACTCTTGATGCCTCTCTTCTATCTCTGCAACAGTTTCCCTGCTGACATCCTTAGCCAAGCTTAATGATGTCAGGGATGTATATCCCCTTATAAGCATTTCGTACCTCATGCACATTATCTTGTATGCATCCTCCATAGAGTACTTCTCATCAATTTCAAACTTTTTTCTTAAAAACTTGAATGTTCCTTCAGGAGTAGACATTAAGTCAGCATTCTTTTTGTTTGGATCCATATCCTTTTTCCAGCTTCCAAGTCTCTTTTCCGACTTATTGATTGCAGACCCGAATGCAAAAGGCTTTATGGTAAGATATTTCTCCAGGCTTTTGTCATAGTTGTCTCCATTCTTTTCAAAAATATTGACAAGCTTTAAAAGCATCTGATCCCTTTCTTCTGCATCCATTTTTGTCTTAATTATCTGAATCGTGTAACCAACCCTGTTAACAGCAAGAGGAACCCCATACCTGTCCTCAATATTACCCCTTGGTGCAGATACACGCCTCACATTTGGCAATTTTCTCTGGGATTCTTCATCGTACTTTTTACCGTTAATAATCTGGAGATTTACCAATTGAACCACAATTACAGCCCCGAACAATATAAAAAAGATTGCCAGAATATTATACCTGTCTTTAAAAAATTCTTTCATAGATATCACCTTATTTTATTTTTTTATAAAACCTCTAAACTAATACTTCCTTAAAGATTTCTTTGTTCTGTTAAACCTTCTGTCCAGCCTTACTACTATATAGAATAAAATGATGGTAACAGCAGTATTGTACAGTGCCTCTGGAATTATTTTATTTGTAAAAGAGTATAAAAAGTCGGTATGTCCTTTAAGAAAAATACCTAATAAATAGACTAAGGTTTCATAAGCCACGCTGGCACAGAAAGAAAAAAACAATGCCACAAAAACATTATCACGGTATATCCTTTTGTTCAAAGAACCCACTACAAGCCCCAGGTACATCCCTAACAAAGCATAGAATCCTATTACCTTTCCTGAAACTATATCCTGCATAAGTCCCCCGAAAAAACCGGTTACAGCTCCTTCAATGTTTCCACGGAGCAAGGCAATGCTTACAATGAATATCAGCATCAGATTAGGCTTAATATTATTTATAGTTATATATTCCAAAATGGTTGTCTGCAGCAATATGGCTATACAAATGCCTGATACTGCAATAGTTATACGTGACCTCATATTAGTTACCTGTAAAAATTATTTTTTACTCCTAAGCACAAAAACATCCTCAAGCCTCCTAAAATCAACAACCGGCTCTATTATAGCATATCTGTCAAGCTCATTATTTATCTGTCTGATTTCCTTGACTTTTCCGATTGTAATCCCCTTAGGAAATATTCCTCCTATTCCTGATGTCTCAACGCTGTCTCCAACTGCGATATCAATTCCTGGAGAAATGTTGTACATTTTACATAGTCCCTGATCCCTCAGTGAAATATCTCCTTTTACTTCAACAAGGTCTCTGGTCTTTGTAAGTCTTGCACTTACAGTACTGTCAATGTCAATAACTGAAATAACCTTGGCCGAGATAGGTCCTGATACCAACACTCTTCCTACAAGGCCCTTACTTGCAACAACAACACTGTCTTTATTAACTTGATTGTTGCTTCCCTTATCTATTGTAAATACGTTAAACCAATTGCCTGCATCCTTTGCAATTATGTTGGAGCTTATATAGTCAAACTCTTTCAACTGGTTTTTAAGATTCAAAGCCTCTATCAGCAAATCATTCTTTGTCTTCAATTCTTTAAGGCCTTCAACTTCCTTTTCCAGTTGGACAACCCTCTCCTTAAGCTTGTCGTTTTCTTCCCTGATGGCTTTATTATCGTTAAAAAAAGATAAGGTTCTGTCAACTTTACTGCCGCTGAATGACAGCACATTTTGAACCGGTGATACGATGGTATTAAAGAGATTACTAAACCAACTAAGCTTGCTGTTAGTTTGTGAAGTAACCCCCATAACAATAAACAAAACTAAAGTAACTATTAAAAGCAAAAAAGGTTTTTTCTTTAAAAGGCGTAACACATAACGCCCCCCCTTCATACAAACATGAAATGCCTTTTATTCCCAAAATATATTATTTCAATTTTTTAGGAGAAATAAGGACCTTTTTCAGTGTTTCAATTTCATCCAAAACCTTGCCGGAACCTATAGCAACACAATCCAGAGGACTTTCTGCCACAGAAACAGGCATTCCCGTCTCTTCCCTTATAAGCCTGTCAAGTCCACTCAATAGTGCTCCCCCACCTGTCAATGTAATTCCCCTGTCCATTATATCAGCAGCAAGCTCCGGCGGTGTCTTCTCGAGGGTATATTTTATAGAGTCCACAATGGAATTGATGGGCTCCTTAATAGCTTCGGTAATCTCAGATGATGTAATTTTTATGTTTTTGGGCAAGCCCGTTATTAGGTCCCTGCCTCTAATCTCCATTGATTCGTCCTTTGGCTTTAAATAGGCAGCTCCTATGTTCATTTTTATTTCCTCTGCAGTACGCTCGCCTATCATAAGATTGTATTCTTTTTTTATATAATGAACAATTGCTTCATCCAATTCATCACCGGCTATTCTTAAAGATTTGCTTGTCACAATACCTCCAAGGGATATTACCGCTACCTCGCTTGTTCCTCCTCCTATATCCACAACCATACTGCCTGAAGGCTCCTCAACCGGCAAATTGGCACCAATAGCGGCAGCCATAGGCTCCTCAATAAGGTAAGCCTCCTTCGCTCCTGCTTGGATTGTTGCTTCCTCTACGGCCCTCTTTTCTACTTCAGTCACTCCTGACGGTACACAGATAACGACCCTTGGTTTGCTAAACAATCCCTTTGACATGGCCCTTTTAATAAAGTACTTGAGCATGCTTTGTGTAATATCAAAATCTGCAATGACCCCATCCTTCATAGGCCTGATTGCAACAATATTGCCCGGAGTCCTTCCTATCATGCTTTTTGCCGCATCACCAACTGCCAGAATATCGCCTGTACGCTGATTAACCGCAACAACAGAAGGCTCCCTTACTATAATACCTTTTCCTTTTACATGTACAAGTGTATTCGCCGTACCTAAATCTATACCTATATCTCTTGCTAATAAGCCCATTACTTTTTCTCCTCCTATAACCGCTTCAAATTTAACCCAAATCTGCTTTCTATTACTTATCCTATCTCACCCATCAATAAATTAACACCGAAGCTTCTCATCATAACGTTCAATTTGTTAAGAGGAAGCCCTACAACATTAAAATAACACCCTTCAATTCTTTCAACTATCATGGCCCCAAGGCCCTGAATTCCATAAGAACCTGCCTTATCCATCGGTTCCCCTGACTTGATGTAAGCCTTAATTTCCATATCTGATAAACTTGTCATTTTCACAAGGGTTTTTTCATAGTCAGTAATACCCTTTTTGCTACCCGAATCTATAACCGAAACACCTGTTATAACTTCATGCCACTGACCCTGTAATACCTTAAGCATCTCAAACGCTTCATTCTCGTCTGAGGGCTTACCCAAAATGCCATCTTTTACCACTATTGTGTCCGCTGCTATAATTAGTGAACTGATATTAGTTTTATTTGCTATATCGAGTGCCTTTTTACGTGCAAGGTCGACTGTATAGCTTGCAGGCTCCAAATTACCTATATTGGCCTCATCAATATCTGATGGTATTATCTTAAATTCAAGTCCAATCCTTTTCAAGAGCTCCGAGCGCCTCGGCGACGCAGATGCTAGTATTATATCCTTCATGTATACCTCATTTATCGTTCTCGTTAACCTATATGTTTCAAATAGACAAGTATAAACCAATATTACTTTATCATCAAACCATATTATATCTATTTAATACATAATTTTCAACAATGCTTAGAATATTTCGAAATAATACTTTTTAATTATATTAAATGCGATAGATTTATCCCTTTTTAATATAGTTTGATGTAATTATACTATTTGGCTTATAATTATAAAACGGAAATTAAACCCATGCGTTTAGTGTATGGATTCTTTTACCTTTACCGCAATATTATCGAACTTATCCAAAATTTTACTCATATCCGACATGCTAAGCTCCTCTATAGTTTGATTTTCACAACCGGCTTGTTTTAAAAATTCCTTTCTAAGGGAGTCATTATCAGGATCTATCCCCGTTGTTTTCATTTTCATCTTAAGGTAATTAACCTGTCTTGCTGTAGCTTTTTTACCTGCATACACCTCATTTTCGGGTGCTTTGGGAGCAGCTGCCGGTGCTGTATTAACTGCAGTGCTACCCGGTGCACTGCTGATTTTGGTCTGAACTTTTTTAAACTCTTCATCAAGCAGCCTTACTTCTCCGGGAAACAGCCAGTCATTTTCACCCATAAGCTTTCTTATAACCCTGTCACAAGCACCTGTTATTGTCTTCTCAATCCCAAATTCCTTATCATCAATCAATTCCTTGGCGATATAAAATTTTTCCTTGTCCGTCAAAGTTATGTCCATATCATTTTTTATTCTGGGCTTATTATTTTCCCTTAATATTCTACCGGTTTCGTCCCTAACATAATTTTTAGCCTCAATTTTTTCTACAACATAATTCTGGTACCTATTAAAAAAGTCCAAATGCTTTCCGTCCACAATTATTTGTCCGGTGTTCAAGTCTTTGCCCACAACTTTAACAACGTATGTAGGCAACTCTATTACCCCTATACCTGGAAACTCTTCTCTATTTTCCCTCAATACACTAATTTCTATACTTTCTATAGATATACCCTTCTCCTTCGCCTTTTTAAACAAACCTTCCGCCTTTAGCCTCAATTCTCCACTCCCGCCTCTATAAAAGTCTTTATCTTTTGAATAAACTACATCAACTGTTTTTATATTATTATCTCCACTGAGTTGGTTTTCATTGGTATCACTCATGTATCAAATTCCTCCCGATAAAATCTACAAATATAGATTAAAGTGTTAATAATATTTTAATCTACATTTATTATTTGATTAATTAAATGATAATAGTAAAGTTTTTATTGTATAGACTTGAAATAGGTGACAATTTGACGGTGAAATAAAATTAATAATGTTAATTTTTTTTACTTCTCTTTTTTATGTTTTAGAAGTATAATATATTTAAGTAAATATAAATACTG
>NZ_DATCTU010000042.1 GCF_036567765.1 Pseudobacteroides sp. | reverse complement strand
AGATGGTTATCTTGTGGATTTATGAAAGTTGAATCAACCTTTCATCGTATTAAGGGATATAAACTACTTCCAATCCTTATTAATAGCATTTCAAAGGTGGAAGAGCATGGTAAACAGTCAGCAGGATGAGAAAAATGAAGTGAAACTAAGCTACCGAAATTCTACGGAAGATAGGACAAGCTCCTTTTATGCGTTTATAATCATTTAATAAATCTATGATTTATAGACTTCGGCAAATAATTTGTTTAATAAGTATTGTTAATTATTTATATTTTATGGAACAATTTATTAAAGATAAAGTCTATATTACTAGAATCAATTATTTTGAACAGATACTAATTTACAAGTTGTTTTCTAACAATAGAAAAAAGGAATATGAATTTTAATTACTATAATTCAAAAGGAGACTTCTTATGAGAAGAATATATTTATTATTTTTTATTGTTATAATTTACATTTCTATGGTTGGATGTACTTATAACAAAATTGACATTCATAATATATTAAGTTATCAGCTTATTTCCGATAAAGAGTTAGGTTTTATTAAGGATATGGTTATTATAGATAATTCTTTGTATTATCTTACAAAGAGTGAACTACGTGTGCTCAATTTAAAAAGTAATGAGGATATTCTTCTTAAAAAAATAGACAAATTAAATAAGATATACATTACAAATAATACCCTGTGGTTTGGTTACAGTCTTCTTTCAGGGTCAAGTACGAATCAACTGCCATTGAAAACTTATCTGCTAAAATTTGACTTAAAATCAAAGGTTTTTTATGAGTTTGATTATAATATACTAAAAGGGAGAAGTATAAACAGTATATTCGATAATGGACAAATGGTATTAGTGGGAACTGATGAAGGATTATTTTCGATTGAAGCAAAGCAAAATAAAGTTACATCACTTAAGGGCATTCATGAAGGCTTTAGCAAAAAGGTAGTTTGTATAACAGGTAATAAAAATTTCATTTGGATTAGTGCAGATAATAAACTAATTAAGCTTGATAGTGAGCTGAAGAATACTCAAATAATTCAATGTCCTTGGGAAGGGATTGGTAAAATTTATCTAGGAAATGACAAGTTATGGGTAGATGCGATGCAAAAAAAATTAAGAGGGATACTTTTTCTAGACTTTAAAGACAATAGGTGGACAGAATTTAAAGGCTCAGATTGGTCGATTGAGGACCACATTGAGAATGGTATAACAAGGCAAGATGGTACTAAAAATACTAACAAAACACCCTTAAGTCAAGAGACGGAAACTAGCCAATATGTTGGAAAGATGTGGGTTGATGAGGATGGTGTAGCATGGGTTTATAGTAATGGCATCAAGTGGTTTAGTGAAGAAGATAAAACATGGAAAAGCAGTATTCTACCTAAAAATATACCATTTAATATTACTTCTAGAAGTAATATTAAATTTATTTGTTATGATAGTGGTATTGCAGTATTTGATAGAACAAAGGATGAATTTAATTGGTTAATAAAAGATGTAAGTATAAAAAAAGTCAATTTCGATAAAAGATACTCTATCATAAATTGTATAGAGGGTACTTTCGTTTCAGGTATTCCTGGCAAAGAAAACCAAAATGCTTTGCAGAAAAAAAATAATAGAACAGAAGAATTAGTTAAAAATAAGATGAAAGCTGAAGATATTGTAAATGCTTACCTAAAAGATAAAAGGTTGTCTTACCATTTAAGTTTAAGTTTAGAAGAAGTAAAATTTGGCAGAAAGTTCTATTCACTAATATATTCTACCTATGATGAAGTTGAAAAGAAATCTGAGACTACATTTTTTATGGTTGATAGTTTGGATAGTAGTATATTTAAGCTTGATCAAGACGATGATTATGGTGATTATTTAAAGGTGAAATAAGTAAGAATAATAAAAAACACAAGCACCTAACTTAGAATAATAATGTTAAGGTGCTTGTGTTTTTATCTGTTAGAGAATAAATCTGGGATTTAATAAATAAATTGTTAAGTATTAACTTAGTTCTAACTTCTCAATTTAAAAACTATTTATATTTCCAGGATTAGATTCATTTTTTATAGTATTGATAGGTATTATAGTGTTACCATCCATTTCGAAAACAGTCCATTCATTACCTACCAGGTTTGTAGGAACATTAAATGTTGATACCAAAGTGCTTCCACGATATACTTTTACTTCAGCACCAGAATTTGATAACACTGTGCTTGTTGGTGAACTTTTATTGGAATAATCATGTACAGAAAACCTGTATATACCATCAGTTTGCTGATAAATAGTTGTTGTCTCGGGGCCATAACTACTCGTATCATCCAAATCCAAATCTGCACATTTTACACCATTATAGGTATAATTTTTTTGTGAATAGTATACATGGAATCGACTGCTGCTTGTTGGGCCTGTTAAGTGTGAGTCAAGATCAGATGGTATTGGACCCCAGGTTAATATAATACGTGTTTGTCCATCAGGAATTATTGGAGTTATAGTACCATTTTGATTACCTTGTTCAATATCACCAATTGAAATAAAGTTGAAATATCCGATGGAATAGCCTTCACATGTAATTTCAGCAGTGTAATTACCGGCGGGTAGTTCAGTGTTATAAGCACCATTTGAACTTGATGATATTGTACTAACAAAATCACCACTGGTAATGTTAATACCTCTTCTAATATTAATAGTAGCATTTCCAACTCCTTGGCCAGAAAATGCATTAATAATGTTTCCAGATGCTATTCCAACTCCTGAACGAGAAACTGGAATGGTTTTTAGAGTAGGATTGAACTTTTTAATTCCATTTGTAACCGTAATGCTCATAATCTCAGTAGAATAGCCATCTGCATTTACTATCATAGTATATGTTCCAGGAGAAAGGATCAATTCGTAAGTACCATCTCCATTAGTGACTGGATTACCATTACTATCTACTTCTCCAGAGCGTGATGAACCAAATATATGAATATAGGGAGGTGTAGAGTCAGCTCTGTAAGCAACAATTGATGCACCATTAACTGGAGCTTTACTTACTGCATCTATTATTTTGCCCATAATAATTCCTTGAGGTAATTGTGTTGATGGATCTGGCGATGTCGTTATTTTTGCCCTTTCTGCAGCCAGTTCTACATTCAATGTCTTATAATCCTTTCCGTTAAAAGTGATAATAACATCCTGATATGGAGCATTATCCCACCTACCCACAATAATTTCTTTTACCTGTTCAGCTTTAAATGTCGGCTTAATAGACCATACTATAGATGCTGCACCAGTAACAAAGGGAGCAGCCATTGATGTTCCATCCATCAAACTGTATTTTTCAATTGGAGGAATACCAGATACTCTTTTTTCAACTACAGTACTGAAAATATTTTCACCGGGAGCAACGATATCAACAGTGCTACCCCAATTAGAAAAGGTAGACATATGGTATCCTCCGGGCATTGTTATTCCTGCACCAACTGGAATTGTAATTGGTGGATTATTTCCGTATGATCCGACAATTATGATGTGATCTTTTAATAGTCTTTCAGTTATACCACCAAAAATCCTATTAAACTGTGCATCAATTTGTGAATTACCAGCAGCTTGAACTATAAGAAAATCATATTCGCTATAAACTAATTTACGAACAAATTCACCCCAATAATTAATTGAATGAGATCGGTTAAGATTCAGAACTTGCTGAATTTGTGTTTGTGTGGGCATGTTTCCATTAGCAGTAACAAAATCATTAATATATTTATTTAAATCAAATCCTATACTAATATTAATCACTTTTGCACCTTTTTTGATATTCCATAAAATCCCGTACTTTATGTCGAAATCTTGAAAGTCTGTGCCAAAAGCATAGATATCTTTTTTCCAAACAAGACCTGTAATTCCTACATCATTATTTGGTAAGGCACCGATTATACCTGCTACATGGGTACCATGATCTGCTAAATCACCTAAAGTGCTTAAATTGGGAGTAATATTTCCAGCAGTATGTTGAGTATTTGATGCAGGAATATTTAAATCCTCATGATTAGTTTGAAATCCCCCATCAACGATTCCAATTTTAATTTTGCTCATACTACTATTACTATCCCAAGCTGATGGTGCATGGATTGCTTCTAACCCCCAATTGCGTCCTTCAGGCAAAGATTCCGTCCAAGTATCATTACTTGAAGCACTTTTGAACCACTCTGGATCTTTTCCTGAGTCAGGAGTTAAACTTAAACTATTCCCAAGTATATTTAATGAAGCGTTCGCAACATCTGGATCCTGATTTAATTGATCAACTATATTTTTTAAATGCTCTATACTAGGGTTGTTATTTATTCTTATTTGAAAATCATTTAGTTGATACAGATGTCCAACTATTGTCCCATTAATTGCATTGACTTTTTCAGTGATAGTTTCTATGGAGATACCATCTTTATAGGTTGCTAATATTTGGTTATTAATCATACGCAGTCCTGTTGCGGGGTCTAAAACTATATTATCTGGATTAATAGGCTCTACTTTTCCTATAAGATCAGGACTTTGTACCTTAATTGTACAAGATGCTGTGAAGTTACCATCGACAGTTGTTGCTGTTATAACTGCTTCACCTTCAGTAACTCCTGTTATTTTTCCACTTTGACCAACTGAAACTATGTTTGAATCAGAACTTGACCAAAGAATATCTTTATTA
Source organism: Pseudobacteroides sp. (assembly GCF_036567765.1). Lineage (NCBI taxonomy): Bacteria > Bacillati > Bacillota > Clostridia > Eubacteriales > Oscillospiraceae > Pseudobacteroides > Pseudobacteroides sp. Next base: position 3,606 of record NZ_DATCTU010000042.1, on the reverse strand, counting down.
TCAGCATTATCAGGTAAGATTGATGGCGTAAATGTATAACTTTCACCTTGATTAATCTGTAGTAAAGTTTTGTCCAAACTGATTGCAGTCACTGGAGCAGTTACTTTTACTTGGCACTCCGCAGTAAATCCACCTTCCTCAGATTTAGCTGTTATAATAACATAACCTTTAGAAACACCATGTATACAGCCGTTTTCATCAACTGTAGCAATATTGGTATTAGTACTTGACCATATTACTTTTTTATTTGCAGCATTTTCAGGAGTCACTTTTGCAGTGAGTAACTGGCTCTCTCCAACTTTTAAATTTACGCTGGTTTCGCTAATATTTATACCTTTAACACTATACGGTTCTTCTCCCCAAACTAGCTTGTTTGAGATATAGCATGAAACTTTGTTCCAATCAATATAATTTGTAGATGTATTATTAAATGAATAATCATCTGTTTGATTGAAATTTGACCAATTTACCTTGGCAAATCTATTTTGAGCTTCAACACTTTGACCAGGGCTTAAAATTCCTGCATCATCTTTAAATCCTAATTCAAAGTAATAATCCATATCAGTTTGTGGCATAGATTTCTTTACAAAAATTCCAGTTATATTTATGGCACTTCTATTAGACCAGTCACACCAAAAGTTTTGTTGATATTCACCATTTATTGTATAATAATACCTTATTTTTATATCTGCTAGTTTAACTGATGATGCCCCAGTATTAATAATTCTATACCATGGAAATATAGTATTTATCTGCGATGCTTTATTTCCATTATACATTTGGACTTTAATACTCGGTAATTGTGGAGTTAAAGTAGTGGTTGGAGAATTTGTAGGAGTAGTGGTTAGAGAATTTGTAGGAGTTATAGTTGAAGTATTTGTAGGAGATACCTTAATAGAATTTATAGAAGTTATAGATGGGAAATCAGCAGGCATTGGTGTTGGGGAACTGGATATTGTAGGAATTTCTGAATAGGCGTATGATTTGCTTGTGTAAAAAGTAAGTGTTTGATTAAGCGACAAAAGATCTAACAATAGTATTACTGCCAACACAGATGAGATAAATTTTTTTGACATCATTATAAATTACCCCCAAAGACTTATTTATTTATTACTTTTATATTGATAAAGAACTTAAGAGCTTAATTTACAAAACCTGAAATCTTTGCCGGACTTTCGGTTTATGGTTAATGTAAGCCCAATATTCGTTATCTTGAATTTAGTTCATGATACATAATAATTAATGTAGCTAAAGTGAATAGTTACAATTACACGTAGTAAATTAACCTCTATTGGCTATGGCAATCTACCAAAATATAAATTAATTTATGTTGTAAAAAAAGAAAAGTGTTATAAAAATGGAAATTGTTGAGGTCAGATATATTAGAAGAAATAAACAAACTTATAAGTAAAATGTGAATTAATATAATTATATTATATATACATTAATTTGTAAATAGAGAACATATATATTTATTTCTGAAAAGTTGCTATAAGAAATATCCCAACATTAACATTCTGTATATTCTCAAAAACAATGGTTCAACTGGAGGATTTGTTTGGCACTTGACAAAACCTTAGATAAATTTGCTCGACAAAGCAATGAAGCCATCTGGACTTCACATGTTATTCCTGCGTACATTTTTTCTTTAGTATAAGTTTTATTTCTGCGGCATCCAGCAATTCATATAATGTCAAGATTGCATAATGACGCTTGTAGACTATAAATATGGCGTCTGGATTAAATTTTGCCTGTTTGCGAAATTCTCTTAAATGAAAAGGGGCAGTTTTTAGCTGAGCCCCAGTCCTTCTACGTTCCCTTCTCTAGAAGATAAAGCTATTGAAAATTGTTGAAGCAATTACAACTAAAGCAATGTGAATGTATGCGGAACCTTTTGCTCCCTTTGATTTTCTTTGTGGTAACTTTGAAAGAAACCCTTCCTGATTTAATTCCCTGAATCCGCAGTTTTCAACATAGCTTCTAAGCCTCAACTACTATTTTTCCGACAAGACTCGTGAGCATAACCTTTTCTTTATCAGCGGCTATTTGATATCCTCTCCACATGGTAACTACAACAGTATCATTAAGAGGCGTTCCATTGCAGTACTTTTTTGATTTTGCAGGGCTCTTTGTTGTATTATGAATAACTTTTCAGTCCTGGTACAAGGTATACACCAGATTCGCCTTTCACATATTTCCAGGTTTCTATCATCCCTGCTTTCTCGGCATTTTCCCAAAAAGTAATAGCATCTTCCCATATGTTATAATGGATTAAAAACTTAAGCTCCCTCTGCGTTTTGGGTCAATAAATGCACACTTTATGAGATATTGTGATTAATAAAAGCTCAACGTTCAAGACTCAGAGTTCATATATCAAGTTTCAAAGCTTTTATAATGCAAATCTTAAGCTTTAAAGAATAGACTTCGATTAAATCCTGGAGCCTGGTTAAGGTGATGGCTTAGTATGACTGTTGGTTTCCACTAGGCTGGATAGTCAGCATAAAAATAATATGTTTGTATGCAAAAATATAAATTAGCCTTGGTTGACTAAATCTCCCAAGGCTATACTATTACTTCTTCATCATAAAATCCGGCTTCTGAACAAAACATTTCTTTTCAGCCAGCCTTCTCTGTACAATATCCAGTGCCTCTCCAAATCTCTGGAAATGAACAACTTCTCTTTCCCTTAAGAACCTTAAGGGGTCTATAACATCAGGGTCATCACACATATTTATAAGATTTTCATAGGTAGCTCTGGCCTTTTGCTCTGCTGCCAGGTCTTCTACCAGGTCAGCAATAGGATCACCCTTTGATTGGATGTAAGCTGCTGTAAAGGGGTTGCCTGCGGCACTCATTGGATATATTGCGTGGTCGTGGTCAGCATAATAATCGCCCAATCCTTCTTTTTCCATAATTTTTGCAGGTACGCCTTTAGTAAGCTGGTGAACGATTGTGCCGACCATTTCAAGGTGTGCGAGCTCTTCGGTCCCTATGTCATTAAGTATTGCTTTTGCTTCGTTACAGGGCATGCTGAATCTCTGGCTTAAGTATCTTAATGAAGCGGCCAATTCACCATCTGGTGAACTGAATTTATGGCATGTTTATCTTATTTGTTTGAATCCAAGATATACAAAGGTATAGAAGCTGAATAACAAGTAAAAGAAAATGCTTATGATAACTATCTGCTATTTTTATATTTTAAGCGATAACTGCCTGTTATGAAAATAATAAATCAAAAAAATATTGTTTTTTAAAATTTTTTTGGTATTTCAACAAGATGAAGCAGATTATATTTGTCTTACTGATATGATTAAAAGTATTGAAAATGGTACAACCCAGGTTTTAATTCCCCCGAATTCGAGGGAATTAAAAATGAAGCTGGATTAAACCGTTTTGTATTATCTGTAAAACAATGGACTGAAAAAACCAATTCAAACTCTCTCCCCATCATCAAAAATAAAGAATCCTTCAAACCTGCATCCAAGCACTTCGGCAATTTGCTTAAGCTCTTTTTCTGAGAAATTATCCCGGGTCAATTTATTTGATAAATTTTGATTTGTAGTTCCAATTAAAGTAGCCAATTCTGAAATGGTTACTTTTTTTCTT
>NZ_DATCTU010000041.1 GCF_036567765.1 Pseudobacteroides sp. | reverse complement strand
AATTTTCTGGTGGTTATTACGAGAAGGTCACACCCGTTCCCATCCCGAACACGGCAGTTAAGCTTCTTAGTGCCGACGATACTTAGACGGTCGCGTCTTGGTAAAATAGGTAGTCGCCAGATTTATATCAGAGCCTTATGCCAAAAGCATAAGGCTCTGAATTTTTGTTGGCGTAATATATTGTATACAAATTAATCCTGATTTACATTTGGTCTTATAATAAAATATACCGTGATAACCTATAGCTATGCATTGAAAATTAAGCAAAAAGGTATTGACACAGGTATTTTAATGATGTATTATTAATCTTCAAGATGTAATGCATGTATAACAAAAGACAGTTTATAAGATTATTTATATATCGGGAGTTCAAAATGTTAAAACTAAAAAAATATATTTATTTAATTTATGCTTTTTTCCTAATATTATTTACAATAGGCTCATTATTTATGTATTCCACTTTCTGTATGGCCCAATATGGTGACAAATCGGTATTTATTCCACAGAAAACATTTGTATTAGTAATTTTGGCGATGGTGTTGTTTATTGTATTTAAATATGCCTTTAAGCTTTTTGATAAAATAGAATGGTTAAGCCCACGGAGGCTTATACCAATTATTTTTTAAGTTCTCTAATTGCATAACTTATGTTTATATATTTTTTTCAAATTAATCTTATAGCAGATATGGCAGAAACCGATCGTATAGCTAAGGAATTCTTAAATGGCAATTTTTCTGCACTACAGCCTGGTGCATACTTGCATTCATATCCCCATAACATAGGGATAACTCTGTATCTTTCAGTGGTATATTCAATTTTTTCAAGTAATTTGTTTGTGCCTAGAATAATGAATATATTATTTACAACACTTATTTCCTTGCTTATTTACTTAATATACCATGAGTTGAAAAGTAAAAAAAATAAAAAAAGCATTATGGAATTCTAATTATTGCAAGCTTCTTTCCACCTGCTATATGTATGAATAATTTAGTTTACAATGATATAGTTTCATGTTTTTTCTTTCTAGTTAGTGTTTATTTTGCAATTAAATATGTAAAAAAACATACTATAAAATATGCATTGTTATCCTCTATATGCCTTAGTATAGGGAACTTTTTAAGATCAGTTGGAATTATATTTCTTTTGGCAATTATAATATATATAATTATAAGCCGGTTGAACTTAAGAAAAATAATTCATTTTATATTGCTTGCTGTTGTAATAATTAATATACCATTTAATGCAACCAGCTTTATTCTGCAAAAAAAGGGGGTAATCAAGGAACCTCTTGGAATCAGCTCTGCACCAGCATTAATGTGGGTCAATATGAGTATAGGGAAAGACACATTTGGATACTGGGACGGTGGCGAAAGCTACAAAATCTACTTGAGTGATTGTAAGGGCAACAAGGAAGCCAGTGAAAAGGTATTTAAGGAAAAAATAAAACAAAAAGTAAAGGAAATGGGCATATTAGGCTTTACTGAAATGTATTTTAAGAAATCCTTGTGGTTATGGACTGAGGGAACATATCAATGTTTGTATTACGGTATGAGCCACACACAGCCAGGTGGATATTCCTATGAAATACCTGTATCAAAATTCTTTGTAGAAAATCTAAAAAGGCGTGAATATATAAATTGGATACTATATGCAACTAACTACTTAATTAATATAGTTATTCTTATTGCTTTAATAATGTCAATAAGAAAGAACAAGTATAAGTTTTCATTATTTGTAATTATTATTCTCGGATTTATAGGATTTTATCTTTTATGGGAAACCAAACCCAGATATATATATTTATGCTACCCGTATTTAATCCTTTTATCGTATGCAAGTCTACGAAAAGTATTTTCTTGTTTTGAAAGTATTGTAAAGAATAAATTTAGTGAAAAATTTAATTAAAAAAGCCTTGCATAATGAGCAATATTATAGTAAAATATTAAACGTTGTGACATGACATACGATGAAACTGGAGATTGCTGCTCATGAAGCAGGTAACTTCAGCGGAGAATGTCCGATTCATGAAACCGGGCGACAAGTCACTGTACATTTTGCAAATAGCAGTTTTGTGTTTGTGTATTGGAGTACAGCCCAGGTTATATTGCCTAATAGGCCTTATAATTTCTGGGTTTTTATATGTAAAGGTATGAAACACCCGGCATAGTGTACAGATTAATGCTTGTTGTAAGTAACAAATTGAGTATTTAAAAGGAGGCTTTTGTAATGGCAAACAAGCAAAAAATAAGAATTCGTCTAAAAGCATTCGACTATCAGGTTCTTGATCAATCAGCTGAAAAAATAGTTGATACTGCTAAAAGAACTGGAGCGAAAGTATCTGGACCGGTGCCACTACCGACAGAAAAAGAAATAATTACTATATTGAGGGCTCCACATAAGTATAAGGATTCCCGTGAGCAGTTCGAAATGAGAACTCATAAAAGATTGATTGACATATTACTGCCAACTCCAAAAACAGTAGATGCACTTATGAGATTGGACTTACCGGCAGGAGTTGATATAGAAATAAAGCTGTAATAATAGCTTTTAGTCAATAAGGTCAAGTTCGTACATGATAAGTATGAACCAATAACCACAGGAGGGAAGAAAATGAAAAAGGCAATACTAGGTATTAAATTAGGTATGACACAGATCTTTAATGAAGAAGGATTGCTTATCCCGGTAACAGTTATTCAAGCTGGACCATGTGCTGTTGTTCAAAAGAAGACAGTAGACAATGATGGATATGATGCTTTAAAAATAGGATTTGTTGATGTCAGCGAAAAGAAATTGAACAAACCTGAAAAAGGTCAGTTCAGCAAAGTAAAAGTAGCTACTAAAAAATATCTTAGGGAAATAAAAGTACCTGATATGCAAAATTACGAAATCGGTCAGGAAATAAAAGTGAGCGATATGTTCGAAAATGGAGTTCGTGTTGATATATCCGGTATATCAAAGGGTAAAGGCTTCCAAGGAACAATTAAAAGATATGGACAAAAGGGTGGTAAAGAAACACACGGTTCCATGTACCACAGAAGAGTTGGTTCTATGAGTGCCAACACCAATCCGGCACGTGTTTTCAAAGGTAAAAAGCTGCCAGGTCACATGGGTGTAGATAAGGTTACTGTTCAGAACCTTGATGTGGTAAGAGTGGATAGTGAAAAGAACCTCCTTCTTGTTAAAGGAGCTGTTCCGGGGCCAAAAGGCGGATTACTCTACATTAAGGAAACTGTTAAGGCTTGATAAAATGAACTAGGAAGGGAGGAAATGAAATGCCTAAGGTTGATTTATATAATATGAGTGGTGAAGTTGTAGGAAATATAGAATTGCAGGATTCTGTATTCGGAATTGACCCAAATGTTCAGGTTATGCATATTGCGGTATTAAACCAATTAGCTAACAGGAGACAAGGGACTCAATCTACAAAGACAAAAAGTGAAGTTCGTGGCGGTGGCAAGAAGCCATGGAGACAAAAAGGAACTGGTAGAGCAAGACAGGGAAGTATCCGTTCAGCTCAATGGATAAAGGGTGGTATCGTTCTCGGACCAAAACCCAGAAGCTATAGTTACACAATACCTAAGAAGGTTAAGAGACTCGCATTAAAGTCAGCATTATCTTCAAAGGTTGTTGATAATGATATATTAGTACTTGAAAATCTTGCTGTAGAAGATGGTAAAACAAAGAAAATGGCTTCAATTTTAGATAGCCTCAAGATTGACAAAAGTGCACTTATAGTTTTATCAGATGACAGTGATTTAGTAGCAAGAGCTGCTAGAAACATTCCAGGCGTTAAAACAGCATATGTAAATACAATTAATGTATTTGATCTTTTAAAGTATGAAAAGTGCATAATTACTAAGGAAGCAGTAGCTAAAGTAGAGGAGGTGTACGCATAATGAGAAGTGCTGAGGATATTATTTTAAGACCATATATCACAGAAAAATCCAATGATGGATTGAATGAAGGAAAGTACACCTTTATAGTAGCTCCGGATGCAACAAAGACTGAAGTTAAATACGCTGTAGAAAAGTTGTTCCAGGTTAAGGTTCTCAAGGTTAACACTGCAAACTTTGAAGGAAAAGTTAAGAGAATGGGTGTGCACCAGGGCCCAAGACCTGATTGGAAAAAAGCTGTGGTTAAAATTGACTTAGAGCCTGCAGGACCAAAGGAAAAGTATGTAAGGGTTCCTGAGAAGGTTCAGAAGCTCGATAAAGAAGGAAAACCTGTAGTTGATAAAAAAGGCCAGCCAGTTATGGTTATCAAGAAGGTAAATGGTAAGGTTAAGTACAAGGTTGACGAAAAGGGTAGAGTCATTAGGGAAAAGAAGACATATACACCTGGTTCATACCTTGAAAAGGGCGGCGTAATGAAGACTTCAGGCAAAAAGTATAAAACAAGTATTGAAGAGTTTGGTGTAGGTCAATAACTAATGTTTGATAAGGAGTGAGAAGAGATGGCAGTTAAAAAGTTTAGTCCTACTACTCCGGCAAGAAGGTTCATGACTGTTTCAGCTTTTGATGAAATAACAAAGACAGAACCTGAAAAATCATTGCTAGCTCCATTGCAGAAAAGGGGCGGAAGAAATGCATATGGTAGGATAACAGTTCGTCACATAGGTGGCGGTGCAAAACAAAAGTACAGAATCATTGATTTTAAAAGAGATAAAGATGGTATAAAGGCAAAAGTTGCAGGAATAGAGTATGATCCAAACAGAACAGCAAATATAGCACTTCTTCACTATGTAGATGGTGAAAAGAGATATATTATAGCACCTGTTGGATTAAAAGAAGGAGATACTGTTGAGTCAGGTGAAAACGCAGATATCAAGCCAGGTAATGCACTTAAGCTTGTTAACATGCCGGTTGGTACTTTGATTCACAATATCGAATTAAAGCCTGGTAAAGGCGGACAGCTTGTAAGGGCTGCAGGAAATGTAGCTCAGCTTATGGCTAAAGAAGGGGATTATGCACAAGTAAGACTTCCTTCAGGCGAAGTAAGAATGATAAGAATGAATTGTAAAGCAACTATCGGCCAGGTAAGCAATATCGAGCATGAAAACATATCCATCGGTAAAGCGGGAAGAAAGAGATGGATGGGTGTTAGACCTACAGTACGCGGTGTTGTTATGAACCCTGTTGATCACCCTCACGGTGGTGGAGAAGGTAAATCTCCGATAGGTAGACCAAGTCCGGTAACTCCTTGGGGTAAACCAACTCTCGGTCTTAAAACAAGAAAGAAGAAAAACAAGAGCGATAAGTTCATAGTTAAGAGAAGAAATCAGAAGTAATTGTTTTATAGGTCATTAGGCATAAGTAATTAACAGTTTACTTATGAAGGGAGGATTATAATAAATGAGCAGATCTTTGAAAAAGGGACCATACGTTGATGCCAAGCTTCTTAAAAGAATCGAAGAGATGAATGAAAAGAACGAAAAGAAGGTACTCAAGTCATGGTCAAGAGCTTCAACTATATTTCCACAGATGGTTGGTCATACAATTGCTGTTCATGATGGGAAAAAACACGTTCCAGTGTTTGTATCGGAGGACATGGTTGGTCACAAATTAGGTGAATTTGCTCCAACTAGAACATATAAGGGACATGCAGGAAAAAATGAGAAATCCAGCGGTGGAAGATAAGAGTGCTGTATATATGCAAGATAGCTTTGAAAGGAGGAATTCCGGTTGGAAAGACAGATAAGATCAAAAGATGAACTTCTTAAGGATAAAGAACAACTTCTTGAAACTTACAGTTCTGTTCATAGAAGAAGTAAAAAGCCTGTAATCTTGTCAAAGAGAGAAAGAAAGGCTTTAGGAATTGGAAAAGATGAGGGTAGGGCAGTACTCAAATACGCTCGTATATCATCAAGAAAAGTAAAGATTGTTATTGATTTGATAAAGAATAAGAATCTTGAAGAGGCATACGGTATATTGAGATTTACACCAAAAGCTGCTTCCGGTATATTGATGAAACTTATAAAGTCAGCTGAAGCAAACGCAGTAACAAACAACGGACTTGATAAGGAAGAATTATATGTAGCTGAAGCATATGCAACTCAAGGACCTACTTTGAAAAGAATTATGCCAAGAGCTCAGGGAAGAGCTAACAGAATCAATAAAAGAACAAGTCATATAACTGTAGTGTTAAAGGAAAAAGAATAAGTGAAAAGGAGGTTGAAGAATGGGCCAGAAAGTTAATCCACACGGTTTAAGAATCGGAATAATTAAAGATTGGGATACCAAATGGTATGCAAGTGATAAGGATTTCAGCGATCTTTTAGTAGAAGACGTTAAAATCAGAAAATTCATAAAAGCTAAATTGTACACTTCAGGTGTATCAAGAATAGAAATCGAAAGAGCTGCGAATAAAGTAAAGATAAACGTTAATACTGCTAAGCCAGGTCTCGTAATTGGTAAAGGCGGTACAGGTATTGAGGAACTTAGAAAAGAAGTAGAAAAAATGACCGGAAAAAGTGTTTTAATAAACATCACTGAAATTAAAACACCTGATATGGATGCCCAGTTAGTAGCTGAAAATATTGCTACACAGCTTGAAAAGAGAATCTCATTCAGAAGAGCGATGAAGCAGGCGATGTCAAGAACAATGAAGCTTGGTGCAAAAGGAATAAAAACTTCTGTAGCAGGTCGCTTGGGCGGTGCTGAAATTGCAAGAACTGAACATTATCATGAAGGAACTATTCCACTCCAGACATTGAGAGCAGATATAGACTATGGTTTTGCAGAAGCAAATACAACATATGGAAAAATTGGAGTTAAGGTCTGGATATATAAAGGTGAAGTTCTTCCTGCTGTTAAGAAGAAAGCGGAAGGAGGAGATCGTTAATGTTAATGCCAAAAAGGGTTAAACGTAGAAGAGTTCATAGAGGCAGAATGACTGGTGTAGCAACTAGAGGAATAAAGGTTTCAAATGGTGAGTTTGGTTTACAGGCTCTTGAAGCGGCTTGGATAACAAGCAATCAGATAGAAGCAGCCAGAATAGCTATGACAAGGTATATAAAAAGAGGTGGGCAGGTTTGGATTAAAATATTCCCTGATAAACCTGTAACCAAAAAACCGGCAGAAACACGTATGGGTAGTGGTAAAGGTTCACCGGAATATTGGGTAGCAGTAGTTAAACCTGGAAGAATATTATTCGAAATCGCAGGTGTATCGGAAGAAACAGCAAGAGAAGCGTTAAGACTTGCAATGCATAAGCTTCCGATTAAGTGTAAATTTGTGGCCCGCGATAAGGAAATGGACGGTGAAGCAAATGAAAGCTAGTGATTTGAGAGAAAGAACTCAGGCTGAATTAGAAAAAGAAGAGAAGGATTTAAAAGCAGAACTTTTTAAATTAAGGTTTCAGCTTGCAACTAACCAGCTTGAAAATCCAATGAAGTTAAGGGATGTTAAGAAGTCAATTGCTCGTGTGAAGACAATAATACGTGAAAGGCAATTGAAAGGGACTGATAAATAAAAGACCCTGAAGGGAGGTATATAAATTGGATCAAAGAGCACTTAGAAAGACCAGGATAGGTAAAGTAGTAAGTAACAAGATGGATAAGACCATCGTTGTAGCTATAGAAAACAGCGTAAAGCATCCGCTGTATGGAAAGATCGTTAAGAGAACATACAAATTAAAGGCACACGATGAAAACAACGAGTGCAATATCGGCGATAGAGTAAAGGTAATGGAAACCAGACCTTTAAGCAGGGAAAAAAGGTGGAGGCTTGTTGAAGTTATCGAGAAGGCACAGTAAGTCAATGGGAAGGAGGTATTAGATATGATTCAAGTCCAATCAAGACTAAGAGTTGCTGATAACACCGGAGCAAAAGAACTTATGTGCATAAAGGTTCTTGGTGGTTCATGGAGAAAGTATGCCAACATAGGTGATATCATTGTAGCTTCAGTTAAAAATGCAACACCCGGTGGTGTTGTGAAAAAAGGTGACGTTGTAAAATGCGTTATTGTTCGTTCAAGAAAAGGTGTTAGAAGAAATGATGGTTCATATATAAAATTTGATGAAAATGCAGCAGTTATAATAAAAGAAGACAAAAACCCAAGAGGAACACGTATTTTTGGTCCAGTTGCTAGGGAATTAAGGGATAAGGATTTCATGAAAATATTGTCCCTCGCACCGGAAGTTCTATAAGGGAGGAGGCGGCTTAAATTGGAAAATAAGAAAGTTGCACATATAAAAACAGGAGATACTGTTTATATATTGTCAGGCGGTGAAGGAAAAACCGGCGACAAAGGTAAAAAAGGTAAAGTACTAAAGGTTCTTTCAGATAAAGGTATGGTTCTTGTTGAAGGCGTGAATATGAGTGTTAAGCATAAAAAGCCAAGAGGAAGATACCAGCAGGGTGGAATAATTCATCAGGAAAGCCCTATATCTGCATCAAAGGCTATGGTTGTTTGTCCAAAATGCGGAGAGCGTACAAGAGTTGGAAAACAGAAGCTTGATGATGGACATAAGGTAAGGGTTTGCAAAAAATGTAATGAGTTTATTGATAATGTTTAAACTCTGTTCGAAAGGAGGTAATTGTTGAATGAATAGATTGCAAGAAAAGTATGTAAAAGAAGTTGCTCCTGCATTACAGGATAAATTCAAGTTCAAGAGTCCAATGCAAATCCCTAAGATCGAAAAAGTTGTTATAAATATGGGAGTTGGAGATGTTAAGGAAAATCCTAAGGCTATGGATGCAGCTGTTAACGATTTGACTGCTATAACAGGACAGAAGCCTTTCATAACAAAGGCTAAGAAGTCAGTTGCGGCTTTCAAATTAAGAGAGGGTATGAATATCGGATGTAAGGTAACACTTCGCGGACAAAGAATGTATGAGTTTGTAGATAAGTTATTCAATGTAGCAATGCCAAGAGTAAGAGACTTCAGAGGTGTATCCAACAATGCTTTTGACGGAAGAGGAAATTATTCCTTGGGTGTTAACGATCAGTTGATATTCCCTGAAATAGAATATGATAAAATTGATAAGATGAGAGGCATGGATATAACGTTCGTTACTACAGCGAAGAACGATGAAGAAGCGAAAGAGTTGTTGAAGCTGATGGGCATGCCATTCAGCCGTGCATGATAAGGAGGGGACCTAAGCGTGGCAAAAAAAGCGATGATTTTGAAGCAACAAAAGACTCCTAAGTATAAAACAAGAGCTTACAATAGATGTAAATTATGCGGAAGGCCGCATGCGTATATAAGAAAATTCGGTATTTGCCGTCTGTGCTTCAGAGTACTGGCATACAAGGGTCAAATACCTGGCGTTAAGAAAGCAAGTTGGTAACCAGAAAATTTGGAAGGAGGTTTAACATATGCAAATTACAGACGCAATAGCTGATATGTTAACCAGAATAAGAAATGCAAGTTCTGCAAAACATGAGTCTGTTGATATTCCGGCTTCAAATATAAAGAAGGCAATAGCAGGAATTTTGTTGGAAGAAGGATTTGTGAGGAATATTGAAGAAATAGAAGATGGTAAACAAGGTATTATCAGATTGGCTTTAAAATATACACCAAGCAAGAGCGGTGTAATAACAGGTATAAAAAGAATAAGCAAACCAGGATTAAGGGTATATGCTGGTAAAGATGAACTTCCAAAAGTATTGGGAGGTTTGGGTATAGCGATTATATCCACATCAAGAGGAATTATGTCCGACAAGAAAGCAAGATCCCAAGGAATAGGCGGAGAAGTCCTGGCGTTTGTTTGGTAAAATAAAAAGATTTCTGAAAAGGGCATACGCTCATAATTTAAGAACAGGAGGAAGAGAAATGTCACGAATAGGCAGAATGCCGATAGCTATACCTAAAGGTGTAGACGTAAAAGTTGGCGAGAACAACGTAGTTACGGTAAAAGGCACAAAAGGGACTTTGACAAAAGAGTTCCATAAGGATATGATAATTAAGATAGAAGGCGAAGAAATTAATATATTAAGACCTTCTGAACAAAAAATGCACAAAGCTTTACACGGGCTTACAAGAAGTCTTCTCAACAACATGGTTGAAGGTGTGACAAAGGGATTTGAGAAAGGGCTTGAAATAAACGGGGTAGGTTACAGGGCAGCTAAGCAGGGAAAGAAACTGGTTCTTACCCTGGGCTACTCACATCCTGTTGAAATGGAAGAGCCTGCAGGAATAACTGTTGAAGTGCCTGCTCAAAACAAGATAATTGTTAAAGGTATAGATAAGCAGGCAGTAGGTGAGTTTGCTGCAAAGATCAGAGGTAAGAGAGAGCCTGAGCCATATAAGGGTAAAGGAATCAAGTACGAGACTGAAGTAATAAGACGTAAAGAAGGTAAGACCGGCGGAAAAGGTAAAAAATAGAAAGGAGTGAACTTTAATGATAAAAAAACCTAACACCAATAAGATAAGACTTAGAAAGCATGTAAGGGTACGTAAGAAAATTAAAGGTACTCCTGAACGCCCAAGGTTGAATGTATTCAGAAGCTTAAATCATATATATGCACAAGTTATAGATGATACAACAGGAAATACTCTCGTTGCAGCTTCAACTCTTGATGAGTCTTTAAAGGGAAAAGTTAAGTTCGGTGGAAATAAGGAAGCGGCTAAGGAAGTTGGTAAACTTATAGCTACTAAAGCAGTGGCAAAAGGAATCAAATTGGTTGTATTTGATAGAGGCGGGTACCTTTATCATGGAAGAATTAAAGAGCTTGCAGAAGCAGCAAGAGAAGCAGGCTTGGAATTTTAATAGAAGGAGGGACAAAAATTGCAGCGAATTGATGCGAATTCATTAGACCTTAAGGAAAAGGTAGTTAATATAGGTCGTGTTACTAAGGTTGTTAAAGGTGGTAGAAATTTTCGTTTCAGTGCACTTGTAGTTGTAGGAGATGAAAATGGACATATAGGAAGCGGAATAGGAAAAGCAGCAGAAATTCCTGATGCAATAAGAAAGGGAATTGAAGATGCAAAGAAGAATCTTATAAAGGTTCCCCTTGTTGAAACAACTATACCACATGAATCAACCGGTGAATATGGTGCAGGAAGAGTTCTTCTGATGCCTGCAAACGAAGGTACCGGAGTTATAGCGGGAGGCCCTGTTAGAGCGGTCCTCGAGTTATGCGGTATCCACGATATAAGAACAAAATCATTGGGATCAAATAACCCAATAAATATGGTTAATGCAACTATAAACGGTTTATCACAATTAAGGACGGTTGAAGAGGTAGCTAAGCTACGCGGTAAAACTGTCGAAGAAATACTAGGCTAGGAGGTAGCAAACATGGCTGGTAAGTTAAAAATTACGTTAGTAAGAAGCATAAACAAAGCTAAAGAAGACCAAGTTGCTACAGTAAAAGCTCTTGGCTTAAAGAAAATCAGAAGTGTAGTTGAACAAAAAGATAATCCTCAGATTAGAGGAATGGTTAATAAGGTTTCTCATCTTGTGGCAGTTGAAGAAATATAAGAGGAGGTGTAAGATATGAAACTTTTCGAATTAGTACCTTCACCAGGCTCAACGAAAGTAGCAATGAGAAAAGGTAGAGGTCCAGGTAGCGGTAATGGTAAAACAGCTGGAAAGGGTCATAAGGGTCAGAATGCACGTGCTGGCGGCGGAGTTAGACCTGGCTTTGAAGGCGGACAGATGCCATTATACAGAAGATTACCTAAGAGAGGCTTCAACAATAAGAACTTTGCTAAAGTTTATGCTGAAGTAAATGTATCTGATTTAAATGCTTTTGATAACGGAGCAACAGTTACATTAGAACTTTTGCAGGAAAGCGGTTTGGTTAAAAAGGTAAATGACGGTGTAGCTATATTAGGTAATGGAGATTTAACTAAAAAGCTTACTGTTCAAGCTGCTAAGTTTACAAAGAGTGCTTCTCAAAAGATAGAAGCTGCAGGGGGAAAGGTCGAGGTGGTATAATATGGGCATGTTGGAAATATTGAGAAATGCCTGGAAGATTCCCGATTTAAAAAGAAAGCTTATTTTTACAGTATGTCTTTTGCTTGTTTATAGAATCGGTTCCCATATACCTGTTCCGGGTTTGAATCCAGCTGAGTTCCAAAAGTTGGTTGAACAAGGCGGACAGCTTTTCGGGTTTTTTGATATAGTATCAGGCGGAGCTTTTAAGCTCGCAACGATATTTGCAATGAGTATTACACCATATATTAACTCGTCTATCATAATGCAGTTATTAACGGTCGCAATTCCAAAGCTTGAACAGCTAGCTAAGGAAGGCGAAGAAGGAAGAAAAATTATAGCACAATACACCAGATACGGAACCGTCTTATTAGGATTTATACAGGCTGTAGGTCTGTATTTTGGTATAAGAAGTGCGGTTGTTGATTCAGGTGTATTAAGCTTTATTACTATAACATTGACTTTTACAGCGGGTACTGCTTTCCTAATGTGGCTTGGTGAGCAGATTACAGAGCACGGTATAGGAAACGGAATTTCTTTAATAATTTTTGCTGGTATAGTATCAAATGGTCCATCTGCTTTAGCAGCACTTGTAAACATAATAAAAGCTGGGATGACAGAGGGAAATGTACTTTTTGCTATTATAAAAATAATTGCAATTGTCGCTATGTTCTTAGCGATGATAGCTGCGGTTGTTTGGGTTTCACAAGCTGAGAGAAGAATACCGGTTCAATATGCAAAAAGAGTAGTTGGAAGAAAAGTTTATGGTGGACAGAGCACACATATTCCGATAAAAGTAAATATGGCAGGTGTTATTCCCATAATATTTGCAATGTCTATTATGATGTTCCCATCACAAATAATAAGCTTTTTCTTTGCAAATGCAAACAATTGGTTTGTTAACTTCTTTAAAAACTCGCAAGGCAGTATCTGGTATGCTGTTGTATACTCGGTACTAATAATGTTCTTTACATTCTTCTATACCATGATTGTTTTCAATCCTGTTGAGTTAGCTAACAATATGAAAAAGAATGGTGGCTTTATACCAGGAATTAGACCTGGAAAGCCAACTTCCGATTATATTTCAAGAGTATTAAACAGAGTAACATGGTTTGGTGCGTTATTCCTTGCAGTGGTAACTGTTTTACCTATAGTTTTACAAAACGTATCAGGTTTATCAAATGTTTGGTTCGGAAGTACATCAGTCCTGATTTTGGTTGGTGTTGCTTTAGATACAATTAAGCAGATGGAGTCACAGATGCTTATGAGGCACTATAAAGGATTCCTTGAATAATATAATAGTGGTATCCCGTGATGTTTTTTTAGATGGAGGAATAAAACTATGAAATTAATTTTACTAGGGGCTCCTGGAGCAGGTAAGGGTACACAGGCAACTAAATTGTCACAAAAGTTAAGTATACCTCATATTTCTACAGGCGATATATTTAGAAACAATATTAAAAATTCTACTGAACTAGGGAAAAAAGCAAAAGAATACATTGATAAAGGTATGCTTGTACCTGATGAACTCACCATAAGCATTGTAAAAGACAGGCTTATGCAGGATGACTGTAAAAATGGTTTTATTCTGGATGGATTTCCAAGAACCATTCCTCAGGCGGAGTATCTGGAAAAAGCCCTCAATGAAATGGGCACAGATATAGATCATGTAGTAAATGTATCTGTTGCTGATGAGGAAATAATTAAAAGGATGTCTGGTAGAAGAGTCTGCACAAATTGCGGGGCAACATTCCATACTGTTTTCAATCCTACTAAGAAGGACGGCATATGTGATAATTGTAATGCATCTGTTATACAGAGGGATGACGATAAGGAAGAAACTGTAATTAGCAGACTTAAGACATACCATGAGCAAACAGAACCACTGATAGGCTTCTATTCTAAAAGAGGTAAGTTACTTACTGTAATTGGAAGAGAAGAAATTGAAGAAACATCAAAAGCTGTTATAAAGGTATTAGGTGTTTGACATATGAGCATGCAAAAATCTAAAACTGAAATAGAACTAATGAAAAAGTCAAGCGATATATTGGTCAACGCCCTCATAAGGATAAAAGAAGCAGTCAAGCCAGGTGTAACAACTTTAGAACTTGATAAGATTGCAGAAAATTATATCAGAAAATGTGGTGCAATACCTTCATTTTTAGGATATAAAGCACCCTTTAGAGGAGCAGTTGATTACCCGGGAAGCATATGTGCTTCAGTAAATGAAGAAGTTGTACATGGCATTCCCGGTTTAAGAGTTTTAAAAGATGGCGATATTATAAGTGTTGACATTGGGGTCTATTTTAATGGATTTCACTCTGATGCAGCGAGAACTTTTCCGGTAGGTACTGTTACTACGGAAGTACAACATTTGATAGATGTTACTAAACAAAGCTTCTATGAGGGTATTAAAAACGCCGTAGTAGGCAAGAGGATACGAGATATATCAGCTGCTATACAAGATTATGTTGAAAGTAACGGATATTCTGTGGTAAGGGATTATGTGGGGCATGGAATCGGCACTGAAATGCATGAGGAACCTCAAATACCCAATTACAGATTCAAAGGTGCAAATCCGAGGATTGTGCCTGGTATGGCACTAGCTATAGAACCTATGGTGAATGCAGGAGATTATAACGTAAAATTGCTTGAAAATAAATGGACCGTAGTTACTTTGGATAACAGTTTATCGGCTCATTATGAGAATACGATAATTGTTACCGATGAAGAGCCGATGGTAATAACCGAAACACCCTAATAAGTGCACAGAAGCAAGATAATATTAAATTACAACAGCATTAAAAAGAGGTGAAATTTTGGTTTATACGATAGGTCAGGTGGTTTATTCAAAAGCTGGGAGAGATGCCGGTAGAAAATTTATTATTATAAGTATTCCGGACGAATCATATGTATATATCTCCGACGGCGACCTTAGAAAAATAGAAAAACCCAAAAGAAAAAAAGCAAAGCACCTTTTAATTACGGAGGAAGTTGTAAAGCCGCTTAGCGAAAAACTTTTGAATAAAATGCAGGTTACCAATTCTGAAGTCAGAAGGGCTTTAGAAGATCCTCGACAATAATAGGAATGATAATGGAAAGTGATTTGATAAGGAGGTTTTCATATTGTCTAAGGAAGATGTAATAGAAGTTGAAGGTAAGATAATAGAAGCATTACCAAATGCGATGTTTCAGGTGGAATTGGATAATGGACACAAGGTACTTGCCCATATATCTGGAAAATTAAGAATGAATTTTATAAGAATTCTTCCTGGTGATAGAGTAGTTATAGAGCTTTCACCCTATGATTTGACAAGGGGTAGAATAACTTGGAGAGCTAAGTAATTTAAGGAGGAGCAAAAAGATGAAAGTTAAACCGTCTGTAAAACAAATTTGCGAAAAATGCAAAATAATTAAAAGAAAAGGCAGAGTTATGGTTATCTGCGAAAATCCAAAACATAAGCAGAAACAAGGCTAATTTTTGGATCATTATAAATTGTGTAAAACTTTCTTAATATAAAAGTATGAGGGAGCGGCTGCATGATTTCATCATGTCCTGAAATTACACTATACTAGGAGAGTTATCATAGTAGCTAAATTATTGAACTTGATTGAATTTAACGGAGGTGTAAAAAGATGGCTCGTATTGCCGGAGTTGATTTACCCAGAGAAAAAAGAATAGAAATTGGGCTGACTTATATATTTGGTATAGGCAGACCAAAATCAAATGAAATTTTAACAACAACTGGGATAAATCCAGACACAAGAGTCAGAGACTTGACTGACGACGAGATAAGCAAATTAAGAGAAATAATAGACAAGGAATACAAGGTTGAAGGTGATTTAAGGAGAGAGATAGCTTTAAACATCAAGAGACTTATTGAAATTGGATGTTATAGAGGACGCAGACATAGAATGGGACTTCCTGTAAGAGGACAGAACACGAAGAATAATGCAAGAACAAGAAAAGGACCTAAGAAGTCAATAGCTAACAAGAAGAAGTAATATTGAATAAGGAGGTTGAAGAATAAAATGGCAGTTAAAACCGCTGGTGCAAAAAGAACGACCAGAAAAAGAAGAGAACGTAAACATGTTGAACGCGGTCAGGCACATATAAGATCAACATTCAACAATACAATAGTTACACTCACTGACGCTACTGGAAATGCTTTGTCATGGGCTAGTGCGGGTGGGCTGGGTTTTAGAGGATCCAGAAAAAGCACACCATATGCCGCTCAAATGGCAGCTGAAACTGCTTCAAAAGCAGCTATGGAACATGGTTTAAAGTCTGTAGAAGTTTATGTAAAGGGACCTGGTGCGGGAAGAGAAGCAGCTATTAGAGCTTTGCAGGCTGCTGGCCTTGAAGTTAGTTTAATAAAGGACGTTACTCCGATTCCTCACAACGGTTGCAGACCACCAAAAAGAAGAAGAGTTTAATAGAAAATACTTGGCAGCATAAATGTTATGATTATAGATGTTGCCTGTCTCGATTATTATATTGGAGGTGTAAATTTAAATGGCAAGATACACTGGTGCATCTTGTAGGCTTTGCCGAAGAGAAGGCGAAAGACTTTTACTTAAAGGTGAAAGATGCTATACAGATAAATGTTCAGTAAAGAGAAGGGTTTATGCTCCCGGACAGCATGGGCAGCAGAAGAAGAAGCTCTCCGAGTACGGAGTACAGCTTCGTGAAAAGCAGAAGGCAAGAAGATATTACGGAATACTTGAAGGACAGTTCAGAAAATATTTTGAACTTGCTTCAAAGAAAAAAGGTATTACCGGTGAAAACCTTCTCCAAATATTAGAAAGCAGACTCGACAACACAGTTTACAGACTAGGATTGGCTACTTCAAGACCAGAAGCAAGACAGCTTGTTACTCATGGTCATTTCACTGTTAACGGAAAGAAAGTAAATATTCCTTCATATCTTCTCAAAATAGGAGACGTTGTTGCTTTAAAAGAAAAGAGCAGAAGCTCTGAAAAATTCAAGGCTATTAGTGAAATCGTAGGAAGAACTACAATACCTAAGTGGCTTGAGTTTGACCGTGAAAACATGGTTGGTAAGGTAGCTGCAATTCCAGCGAGAGAAGACATAGATTTACCGATTGCAGAACACTTGATTGTTGAGTTGTATTCTAAATAATAGTTTATAAACTTAAAAAATCGTTAGTTATAGCAACTGAAATGATAAGTCGGGGACCTATGGATTTAAAATTAGACTATTAAGAGATAAAGAATCAGTTGCCCTCATAAACAAATTGAAGACAAAAAGGAGGGTTTTAGGTTGATCGAAATAGAAAAGCCAAAGATTGAGTGCATAACGATAAGTGAAGACAATGCTTACGGAAAGTTTGTAGTAGAACCCCTTGAAAGAGGGTATGGTACAACATTGGGTAATTCATTAAGGAGGATATTATTATCCTCATTACCGGGTGTAGCGGTTACATCCATTAAAATAGATGGTGTGCTGCATGAGTTTTCTACAGTTCCAGGAGTTGTTGAAGATGTCACTGAGATTATTCTAAACATAAAGGGATTATCTTTAAAAATGCACAGCGAAGGTCAAAAAATAGTTTATATAGAAGCAGAAGGGGAGGGTCCGGTTACAGCTGCAGATATTACTGCAGATGCGGATGTTGAAATATTAAACCCTGATCTTCATATAGCTACAATCAATGGAGACCACAAACTTTACATTGAGTTGACCCTGAACAAAGGCAGAGGATACGTACCGGCTGAAAAGAACAAACAGCCTGGGCAGCCTATAGGTATTATACCTGTTGACTCAATTTACACTCCCGTAAGGAAGGTAAATTACACAGTTGAAAATACCCGTGTTGGCCAGGTAACTGATTATGACAAGTTAACATTTGAAGTATGGACAAATGGAAGTATTAAACCGGATGAGGCTATAAGCCTTGGTGCGAAAATACTTAGTGAGCATTTAAATCTGTTCATTGATTTGTCTGATCAGGCTAAGCATACGGAAATAATGGTCGAAAAAGAAGAGACTAAGAAGGAAAAGGTTCTTGAGATGACTATCGAAGAACTTGACCTCTCAGTTAGATCATACAACTGTTTAAAGCGTGCCGGAATCAACACTGTAGAAGATCTGACAAACAGGACTGAAGAGGATATGATGAAGGTAAGAAACCTTGGTAGAAAATCCCTTGAAGAAGTTCTGCAGAAACTAAGTGCACTTGGATTGTCATTGGCACCAAGCGAAGAATAATTCGTAAATAAAAATATAATGAAGCATCTTGTATAAATTTACAAGACCTGTTGAATTAGAGGTAAGGGAGGTAAATTAAATGCCATTACAAAGGAAACTCGGACGCGCTACAGACCAAAGAAAAGCAGTTTTAAAGGGTCTTGTGACTTCACTGTTCGAGTATGGTAAGATCGAAACCACACTGGCAAGGGCAAAGGAAGTTAAAAATATCGCGGAAAAATTGATAACAATTGCTATAAAAGAGGCTGATAACTTCGAGCCAAAGAATGTTAAAGTTACTACTGCAAAATTGGATCCTGCAGGCAAAAAGATCTTAAATGCTGCTACATCACGTAACAACAAGACTTACAGGAAAGTTGAAAGAGAAGAGAAGAGTGAAAGAAAAGCAGTTGATAATCCTTCAAGGTTACATGCAAGAAAGATGATTATGAACTGGGTTTACAAGGTAAAAGACAAGGATGGCAACGGCATAAACCTTGCAAACAAGATATTTGACGAAATCGCTCCTAAGTACAAGGAAACAAAAGGCGGTTACACTAGAATATACAAGCTCGGCGTAAGACGCGGAGATGCTGCTGAGGTTGTTATTTTGGAGTTGGTTTAATAAAATAATATAAAACAGTAACGGGATTAGGCGATTAAAGAATTACTTAATCCCTTTGTTTTGTATATAACCGATAATAAATTAGTCTATTTAAAAGCACTTTAAACCATGGAAAACAGGTCTAAAGTGCTTTATGTTAAAGAGTAACTATAATATAACCTATTATTTTGATAGAGTGGTTGATTATTTAAATAATTTTAACACGATAGAGTGAGTTGAAATGGATAAAAAAAATATAGAGCTAAAGAACGTTCATTATTTCTACAACAATATGGGGAAAGGCAGTAATAAGGAAGAAGCACTTAAGGGCGTAGATTTAAAGATTGAGCAGGGTGAATTTATTGCAATAATAGGAAGAAACGGTTCAGGCAAGTCAACCCTGGCAAAGCTTTTTAATGCATTGCTAAAGCCCACTGAAGGGAATGTTCATATCGCTAATATAAATACAAGAGATAATAATATGGTATGGGAGATAAGAAGCAGTGTAGGTATGGTCTTTCAGAATCCTGAAAACCAAATAGTTGCGACAACCGTAGAAGAAGATGTTGCTTTTGGTCCTGAAAACCTTGGTATTCCCCCTGGTGAGATAAGGGAAAGGGTTGATGCGGCTTTAAGTGCTGTAAAATTGTCTGAATATGTAAACCAGCAAATCGGCTTTTTGTCTGGAGGGCAAAAGCAGAGGGTTGCCATAGCCGGTATTTTAGCAATGAAGCCTAAATGCATTGTAATGGATGAAGCTACCTCAATGCTTGATCCTGAAGGCCGAAGAGAAGTGATGGAAATTGTAAAGGAGCTTAATAAAGATCATAATATTACAATTATTCATATAAGCCATCACATGGAAGAAGCGTGCTTGTTTGACAGGGTGATTGTGGTAGACAGGGGAGCTGTCATAATGGACGGTAAACCAAGTGAAATATTCTCACAAGTTGATTTAATAAAAGGTATAGGGTTGGATGTACCCCAGGTTACAGAGCTTTTTTATGAGCTTAACAAAAATGGGTATAACCTTCCTTTAGATATGGGTAGCACGGAAGAGGCAGCTCATAAATTGATTGAAGAAATTATAAATAAGTGTGGTAGATTAGATGGCAATAACAATTAAAAATCTGAAGTTTACATATATGACTGGGAGTCCCTACGAAAAAGATGCTTTAAAAGATATTAACATAACCATAGATGATGGTGAGGCCATAGGAATAATTGGGCACACGGGCTCGGGCAAATCTACCCTTGTTCAGCATTTAAACGGAATACTCATGGCTTCTTCAGGAAGTATTAATATTAGCGGAATTGAGGTAAGTCAGAAAAACATAAAGGAAATAAGGAAACAGGTAGGACTGGTGTTTCAATACCCTGAGCATCAGCTTTTTGAGGAGACTGTCTTTAAGGATATCGGATATGGCCTTATTAAGCAGGGATATGAAGAAAAATATATTGAAGAGAAAGTTTTAAATACAATAAAGATAATCGGGCTTAATAAAAATTTACTGGAAAAGTCCCCCTTCAATCTTTCTGGAGGAGAAAAAAGGAAGGTGGCTATAGCTGGCGTCCTGGCTATGAGTCCAAAGATACTGGTTCTTGACGAACCAGCTGCAGGTCTTGACCCAAAGGGAAGAGATGAAGTTTATGACGCGATAATAAAATATAAAAAAGAAAATAATGCAACATTGATTCTAGTCTCACACAGTATGGAAGATTTGGCAAGGTGTGTAGGAAGGATTATTGTTTTAAATAAAGGAAGGATCCAAATGGATGGTACTTTAAGTGAGGTTTTTCAAAACGATGAAATGCTTAACAAAATCGGATTGTCCATTCCTCAAATTACTTATTTTATGAGACTTCTAAGAGAGAGGATTCCCGCTCTTAGTGCTGAAGCATTTACAGTTAATGAAGCAAAGGACATTATTTTGAGTTATCTTAGAAGAGGGCAATACCATGATTAAAAACATGACATTAGGTCATTATATTGAAGGAAATACTCTATTACACCGGTCAGACCCAAGAACAAAAATAATATTGACCATGCTGTTAATGGTTTACTTGGTGGTTATTCAATCATATTATCAGTTTGCAATCGCCACAGTGTTTACAGCATTTATACTGGCAGGGACCAAAGTACATATAAGATATGCAATAAAAAGTATAAAGCCAATAATTTATATTATGTTAATAACGGGGACCATCAACCTGGTTACAACAAAAGGCAGCACTGCCCTGGACTTTGGCTTTTTCAGCATTACATATGAAGGAATAAGTGCTACTGTGAAAATGACACTAAGGCTTTCTCTCATTATAATAAACTCGTCAATGATTACATTTACTACTACACCCATTACAGTTACAGATGCCATCGAAAGACTTTTGGGAGGATTGAAAAGATTTAGGGTCCCTGTTCATGAGGTAGCAATGATGATGTCTCTATCTTTAAGGTTTATACCCATACTGGTTGAAGAAACCGACAAGCTGATGAAGGCCCAAGCATCTAGGGGGGCCGAGTTTGATCAGGGCGGCATCATAAAAAGGTCAAAAAACTATATTCCCTTGCTTATTCCGCTTTTAGCAGGAGCATTCAGAAGGGCAGAAGAACTGGCGATGGCAATGGAATCAAGGTGCTACAGGGGTGGAGAAGGCAGGACAAGATTGAAGCAATTAAGGTTTACAGATGCGGATATTAAAGTATCAGTAATTTTTATAGTGTTTATTCTATGTGCTATAGCTGTTTATTTGGCAGTAAAATCATGATAATTAGATTAATATAAATAGTTGATTCGCGGTTAAAGATATAGTATTCTTTAATCTATAGACGAATATTATTCTATATGTTGCATTTGTATTATAAAGATTAATTTTTGATGTCTAGGAAATTATGGTGTATTCTACACCACAGTTTCTCACGACAACAATCAATGTTGCAAAATCGCAAGCGATTTTGTTCTAACATAGAAATAAAGGAAAATTGGTAAAGGCTATTTACAGGAGGATAATATGTATTATGTAGGTATTGATTTGGGCGGCACAAACATTGCAGCCGGTATTGTAGATGAAAATGGGGTACTGATTCACAAGGACAGTGTTCCTACGAAAAGGGAAAGACCATATCAGAAAATTATTAAAGATATGGCACAGCTGGCATTAAAAGTGATTAAGGATAAAGGACTGGAATTAAAAGATGTAAAAAGCATCGGTATAGGATCGCCAGGTACGCCTGACAGTAAGAAGGGCATACTTGTTTACAACTGTAATTTAAATTTTAATAATACTCCAATCAGAGATGAGATGCAAAAATATATAGACCTTCCTATATATCTGGAAAATGATGCAAACTGTGCTGCATTGGCAGAAAGCGTTGCAGGAGCTGCAAAGGATGTTGATGATTGTATTGCTATAACCCTGGGTACAGGAATTGGGGGAGGTATAGTAATCAATAAGAAGATTTACAGCGGCTTTAATTATGCAGGTTCTGAGATTGGACACATGGTAATAGTATCCGATGGTGTTCAATGTACCTGCGGGAGGAAGGGATGCTGGGAATCATATGCTTCAGCGACAGCACTCATCAGACAGACAAGGGATGCTGCTGTAGCTAATCCTGACTCAAAAATTAATGAGATAATAAATGGCAATTTAGATAAAATAGATGCTAAGACAGCCTTTGATGCTGCAAAAATGGGAGATGCCGTAGGACAAAAGGTTGTTGACCAATACATCAAGTACATAGCTGAAGGCCTATCCAACACAATTAATTCATTCATGCCGGAAGTTATAGTAATAGGCGGAGGCGTATGTAAAGAGGGAGAATACCTCTTAAAGCCTCTTAGAGAAAGGGTATATGCAGACATATACTGCAGAGGTTCGGTTCCAAAGCCTCAGATAAGAGTAGCAGAGATGGGAAATGATGCAGGTATAGTTGGAGCTGCAATGCTTGGAAAATAGAAATGAGAAATATTAAAGTTATAATAGAATATGATGGAACAGAATATCATGGTTGGCAATCTCAGGAGAATGCCATATCCGTTCAAAGGGTAGTGGAGGATGCTTTTAGAAAGCTGACAGGAGAGAATATCAAGTTAATCGGTGCAAGCAGGACTGATACTGGAGTTCATGCATATGGCCAGACTGCTAACTTTTTTACAGAATCCAAAATCCCAGCAGAGAAGTTTTTTCTTGCTGTAAACTGTCTTCTTCCATCAGATATATCCATAGTGCACTCTGGGGAAGTTTCTAGTAATTTCCATTCCAGGTTTAGTGCAAAGGGTAAAAAATATAAGTACCTTATATACAATGACAGGGCCCCATCCGCACTAATGCGGAATAGGGCTTTTCATGTTCCCGTGTCCTTGAACCTGGAAGACATGAAAAAAGCTGCTCAATATATACCGGGTAAAAAGGACTTTTCTGCCTTTAAGGCCAGCGGAAGCAGTGCTAAGGATTCGGTAAGGACGGTAACGGGAGTTGAGCTTCAGAAAGCGGAAAACATTATCGAACTTACAGTATCGGGAGATGGATTCCTCTACAACATGGTCAGGATTATTGCAGGTACTCTTGTTGATGTTGGTATGGGGAGAATAAGCCCGGATGATATGGGTGATATTCTGGAAAGCAAGGACAGGACCAGGGCCGGAAGAACAGCTCCTGCCCATGGATTGTATCTTGTGGAAGTATATTATTAAATTTGGTATAATATTATCTTTTCACCATGTTGACAGTTGAAATACTGTATGTTATTGTTGGCTTTGGACTTAAAATATTACTTCCCGTTTGCCGACAGACGGGTGTTTTAATTAATTGATTTTTATATATGTGAAAGCAATTAATTGCTTGTATGGAAGGAATGATACCATGAATAGAACTGAATTATTAGGAAGATGGACAAAAGAAAAGTCCGAGGAGTTATACGGTATTAAAAACTGGGGGGCCGGCTACTTTTCAATATCGGACAAGGGTGAGGTGCTTGTAAACCCTTATAAGGATAGCGATTATTCTGCCATAAGCCTTATGGATATTATATCAGGCGTCAAAGAGCGTGGGCTTGACATGCCTGTTTTATTGCGTTTTGAAAATTTGTTGGATTCTCAGATATCCTTCTTGAATAACTCGTTTAATGAGGCAATAAAGAAGTTAAATTACAAGGGTGAATACAGAGGTGTTTATCCTATTAAGGTTAATCAGCAGCAGCAGGTAATTGAGGAAGTTACAAAGTTTGGACAGAGATATCACCATGGCTTGGAGGTTGGAAGTAAAGCTGAGTTGGTAGCTGCACTTTCACTTATGAAGGACAAGGAAGCATGTCTTATATGTAATGGGTATAAGGATGAAGAGTTTATAGATTTGGGTCTGTATGCAGTAAAAATGGGTTACAAGTGCTTTTTTGTTATTGAGATACCGGGTGAGCTTGACATTGTGTTGGAAAGGTCACAGGCATTAGGTATACAGCCCAATATCGGCATAAGAATAAAACTTTCTGCAAAAGCCGGCGGACATTGGACTGAGTCTGGGGGAGACCGCAGTATATTTGGGCTCAATGTTTCACAGGTAATAACGATTGTAGATGCTTTAAAGGAAAAGAAAATGCTTGATTCCTTGAAGCTTATGCATTATCATTTGGGATCACAGATACCCAATATAAGAGATATAAGGTCCGCTGTGCTGGAAGCTACAAGAGTATATGCCGAACTGGTAAAGGAAGGGGCTCCTATGGGATACCTGGACTTGGGCGGAGGCCTTGCTGTTGACTATGACGGTTCAAACACAAACTATACCAACAGCCGTAATTATAACGTTGAAGAGTACTGTACCGATATAGTTGAAGCGGTTATGTCCATACTCGACCCTAGCGGAATTCAGCACCCTGTAATAGTGACTGAGTCAGGTCGTGCAGTAGTAGCATATTATTCGGTGCTTCTGTTTAATGTACTTGACGTTGAAAAGTTTCAGGAATATGAATTACCGGACAAGCTTGATGATAATACCTCAGATCAGATTAAAAATCTATATGATGCTAAAAACAATATAAACCTTAAAAACATACAGGAGTGCTACAACGATGTCCTTTACTACAGGGATGAAATCCGCGACATGTTTAAGCACGGGCGTATAACCCTTCGTGACCGCTCACTGTCGGAAAAGATATTCTGGAATACCATAAGCCAGATAGCTAAGGAGAAGGCAAAACTTAAAAATCCGCCTCCTGATCTGGAAGATATTGAAAGTGCTATCGCCGATATTTATTACTGCAACTTCTCGGTATTTCAGTCAATACCGGACAGTTGGGCTATAGATCAGTTGTTCCCTATAATGCCGGTACACAGACTGCTGGAATTACCTAAAAGGAATGCTGTTATAGCAGACATTACCTGTGACTGTGACGGTAAGATTGATCGTTTTATTGATCTGCATGACGTAAGGACCACATTGCCTCTTCATGAAATGAAAAACGGTGATGACTATTATCTGGGAGTATTCCTTGTTGGTGCATATCAGGAAACATTAGGCGATCTCCATAACCTCTTTGGTGATACAAATGTTGTGAGCGTCCGTATCTATCCGGACGGCAATTTCGACTTTGTAAACGAGATCCACGGCGACAGTGTTGCAGATGTCCTTTCTTATGTAGAGTTTGATCCCAAAGACATGCTTGTAAGCTTTAGAGAAAAGGCAGAGGAAGCTATCAGGGACGGACTTATCAGTGCAAGCGACAGAAGAGAAATAATGAAGGCTTATGACAACGGCTTAAGAGGATATACCTATTACGAAAGGTAAAACGGTATTTGTAGTGAATAGGTCCTGAAAGCTTGATTTTAATAGGGTTTGATATAAAGAAAAAACACTTTATTGTTTAAAGTGTTTTTTCAATTATGATGCAGTATTCACCAAAATTTTGAATAAAAAATGAAATGGTGACCGATTATAAGAGAGATATTGATACAATAGATGAAATAAATAGAGAATAAGTGAGATAAATTAAAAATTTAGCTTGACACATTAATATATTAATATTAAAATATTAAAGTGTCTAAAAATTGGTTCATTGTGTTATGAATTGAACTAAGGAATGGCTAAAATATTTAAAGCAAAATTTTTGTTTTAGTCGTTATTAAGGAATTTTATAGTTAAAGTATTACTTTAGCAATCGTAAAATTCAAATAACTATAAATTAGAAGAGTAATTCGTTGTCAAGGAGGTAAGAAAATTAATGAAAACTTTTATGGCTAAATCCCAGGAAGTTGAAAGAAAATGGTTGATAGTTGATGCCGACGGGAAACCTCTCGGAAGGCTTGCTAGCGAAGTTGCAAAATTATTAAGAGGAAAGCATAAGCCTACTTATACTCCACATGTTGATACTGGTGACCATGTTATCGTATTGAATGCGGAGAAGGTTGTTCTCACAGGTAAGAAGCTTGAGCAGAAGATGTACAGACATTATTCCGGATACCCAGGCGGTATGAAGGAAATAAAGTACAAGCACTTCATGGCTACAAAACCTGAAAGGGCTGTTGAGCTTGCTATTAAAGGCATGCTGCCAAAGAATAGCCTTGGAAGAGCAATGTATAGGAAGTTAAAGGTTTACAAGGGAACACAACATGAGCATCAGGCACAAAAACCTGAAGCTATCGAATTGGATATTTAATTGAAGGGAGGAGTTAGTACTTATGGCAAAGGTTCAATATTATGGAACTGGTAGAAGAAAGAAAGCTGTTGCAAGAGTTAGACTTGTACCAGGAGATGGAAATGTAACTATAAACGATAGAAGTATCGATGATTATTTTGGATTGGAAACACTTAAGGTTATAGTAAAACAGCCTTTGGTGCTTACAGATACAGTAGGTAAGTTCGATGTACTTTGCAAGGTTATAGGCGGTGGTTTTACAGGTCAGGCAGGAGCTATCAGGCATGGTATTTCAAGAGCACTTTTAAAGGCTGATGAAGAATTAAGACTGGTGCTTAAGAAAGCTGGCTTCCTAACAAGAGACCCAAGAATGAAGGAAAGAAAGAAATACGGTCTCAAGAAAGCAAGAAGAGCTCCACAGTTTTCAAAGAGATAATATTTATATTGTCATCAAATCCTCAAATGCTTGCATTTGGGGATTTTTGCTTGTATAAAAATATATTAGAATGCATTATTTTTCTGATACAACTAACAAATTTATATCAAATCAATGGCTTTTTTAAGCAGCTCTATATCCTTATGGGTGAAAAATTTGTTAAGTTTATGTTCGTCTTGTCATGATCGTATGCACAACAGAGACACTGATGAATTAACACTACTAGGCATCATGTGGGCTAATAGGTTGGGACTATCCTATGATTAGTTGAATTTTAATTAATTAAGTATTAAATATAAGGTTCCTTACTATTATTAGCAACACAATTACAACAGATATAATGAAAACTTTACGAATGTTTTTTGGGAAAGAATCGAGAGGGTTATTTGAGCAATCTACTATGCTCAGCGTTTTGAAAGAAGAATTCCAATACCCGTAACAATGAGAAAACATATAAATATTAAACTTGGTAATATTGTATAGATCGATGAAAGTATTTGCGGTTCACTAACTAAAGTAAGAGGGACTAAGGTAAGACCTAATAAAATTCCTAATACAATTAGAATTGTTGAGGCAATTTTTATTTCTTTTGGTGCCTTATTCATTTGTAATTGAAATAGTAGAAAGGTTGGTGTTATCGCACCCCACCTTGAAAAAGGATTGTCATACGCCCACAGCCGTAGGTGGCGACTTTTTCCAACTCTGAAAGAATTTTAGAAAAGAGGGGGGAAGAGTTGAGTGCTTTAAAAGGCCTTTCCTCTAGAGGAACTTTTAATTGTTGGACTCTAGCAAGATTTTGGGCTAATTATTGAATCACAATAGTTCAAATGTTAGAATTGAATTAGTCAAAGTTTTGTATGGATACCTGTTTAAATACTTACTATTTGAAGCTTAGCAGACAGAATAATAAAAGCGAGGACTGAGATAATGGGTAAAGTGTTAGTAATTTGTGTTTTAATTATTATATTTTTGATAGGCTGTAAAAATAAAATGAATCAAAAAAAACTAAACGGAACACAAGATGGAAATTCTATAGGTAACACTTCTGGTAATATTGCGAATTCTGGATCAGTTGCATTAAAAAATGGATGGTTATACTATTTCAACTTTATTGATAAGGGAAAGCTTTATAAAAAGGATATTAATGATAATAAGTTTAAGCTAAGTGATGAAATGTGTGCCAATATTAATGTGAAAGATGATTGGGTAATATATACTTCTTTGGAGGATGGGACTATATATAAAGTCAAAAATGATGGAACAGTTAAAGAATGCTATACTGAAAAAGGAGAATATTTGAATGTAACTAATGATTGGATATATTACTCTAATAAGATGGATGGTGGAAAATTATATAAAATTAAAATAGATAATAAAAAGAGGCTAAAATTAAATAATCAAGAAAGTGCATATTTAAACGTAATAGATAATTCCATTTTCTATATTGCAGAGGGTTATAAACTTCATAAAATTAGTATTGATGGCTCTAATAAGTATGATTATGATAGTGAAATTAGATGTGATTATTTAAATGTAGTTGGAGAGTGGCTTTATTTTAGTGATCCAACGAATAACTATAAAATTTGCAAAATGAAGAAAGATGGGTCAGATTTCCAAGAATTAAATTCAAATGAGGGATGCCATTTTCTGAATGTTTCTGATAATTGGATTTATTATTGTAATGATTCTGATGGGAGTAAGTTATATAAAGTTAGTATTAATGGCACTAACAATACTAAGATATGTGATGATAGAGCAGAATTAATAAACATCATTGATAATTGGGTATATTATAGTAATGATTCTGAGGGTTCAAAATTTTATAGAATAAAACAAGATGGGTCAGGAAGAGAGATTGTTGATTAGATCTTTATGACTTTAAAAAATCTTAAAAAAATACTATGTAGTTGCTATGAAATTATAGTAAACTATAATTAGGGAATTTTATCTTGATATACGTAAATAAATTTCTATGGAGGGGGGTAAAAATCATTTTGTCTTATTACTAATGAATCTTAAAAGAATCATTCAGATGGAGGTGCGAAGAAATTAATTTAATATTGGGTTTTTTGTAAGGTTACTTTTTTTGTCTATTGGTTTAACGTTAACTTAATAAGAATACATTTGTATTTCTATTCCAGAGAGATTAAAAAAATAGGGGGCAAAATTATGAGGAAAAAGCTTATTTCACTGATTTGTATAGTAGTAATGTTGGTGAGTACTATGTATGTATTTACATCTAATGCAGCGAGTCCCGTAAAAGGTTTTTCGGTATCAGGTACAAAGCTTTTAGATGCAAACGGCAATGAGTTTATCATGAGGGGAGTAAATCATTCCCATACATGGTATAAGAATGATTCGGCTGTCGCTATTCCGGCAATAGCTAAAGCTGGGGCCAATACAGTAAGAATAGTTCTTTCCAATGGAGTACAATGGACAGAAGATTCTGCCGAATCCGTAAAGAACCTGATAACATTATGCGAGCAGAACAAATTGATAGCAGTATTGGAAGTGCATGATGCAACAGGTAAAAATGAACAATCCGCACTACTTGCTGCGGCAAACTATTTTGCAAAAATAAAGGATGCATTGATAGGTAAAGAAAATACGGTAATAATCAATATTGCCAACGAGTGGATGGGAGACTGGAACAGTGCAAACTGGGCAACAGGCTATAAAGCTGCAATACCCATCATAAGAAATGCGGGACTTAAGCATACAATATTATGTGATGCCGGCGGCTGGGGACAATATGGACAGTCGATAAAAGACGGCGGTAAAGGCGTGTTTGATTCGGACCCACTTAAAAACACTATGTTTGCAATACACATGTACGGAACAGCAGGTAAGGATGCCAATACTATTAGAACCAATATTGACGGAGTAATCAACCAGAACCTCTGCCTGATTATCGGAGAATTTGGATGGAACCACTCAGATGGAGATGTAGATGAAGCTACAATCATGAGCTACTGCCAGCAGAAAAATGTAGGTTGGCTGGCATGGTCCTGGAAGGGTAACGGCGGAGGAGTTGAATACCTTGATATGTGTAAGGACTGGGCAGGCACAAGCCTTAATGACTGGGGTAATACAATTATAAACGGTACAAATGGTATGAAGAATACATCAAAGATTTGTTCAGTGTTCACCGCTGTTTCATCCCCAACACCTACACCTACAAAAGCATCTCCGACACCAACTAAAGCAAGCCCAACAAACACAGCATCAGGGTGGGTTGAAGATGTCAATCAGGACAGGACAGTTAATATGTCTGATGTTATCATGTTGGCTCAAAGCTTTGGAAAAGTCATTGGAGAAAGTGGATATAATGCAAAATGTGATTTGAATAAAGACAATGCTATAAACATGTCTGATGCTATTATGATTGGTTTGAAGTTCGGTATGACTTATTGATTATTAAATAATAAATTCCATATAAAAAACGTAAGATCTTTTACGGTTTATATAAAATGATCTGTAATATAATATAATGGGAATTAGCACTCATGAGCTGGAACTGTCTTTTTAGATGGTTCCAGTTTTTGTATGTGCTATGAGAAATTATGGTGTATGCACCGTACCCAAAAATATAAAAATGTAAACAGAAAAACAAGAAATTTTGTAAACAAAATTTGGTCAAATTATATTGACTTGAATATTATAAGTGATACAATATAGTGTGCTAGGGATAAAACCCTATACAAAATATTGTGATTAAATAGGAGGTAATACTATGAATTTAACTGACAATGCCATCAAAGTTCTTGAAAAGCGTTATCTCATTAGAGATGAGAATGGCAAGGTAATGGAAAACCCTGATGCAATGTTCAGACGTGTAGCAAAGGCTGTAGCTCAGGCTGATGTGCCCTATGCTTCGCCGGATGAACTGCAGAGTATTGAACAGGAATTTTATGAACTGATGGCAAATCTTGAGTTTCTACCGAATTCACCAA
This sequence comes from Pseudobacteroides sp., assembly GCF_036567765.1. Taxonomy (NCBI): domain Bacteria; kingdom Bacillati; phylum Bacillota; class Clostridia; order Eubacteriales; family Oscillospiraceae; genus Pseudobacteroides; species Pseudobacteroides sp. Next base: position 7,975 of record NZ_DATCTU010000041.1, on the reverse strand, counting down.
CATTGATGAATGCGGGAAGACCTCTTGGGCAGTTAAGTGCTTGTTTTGTTTTACCTATTGAAGATACAATGGAAGGCATTTTTGAAAGTATAAAAAATGCTGCACTCATACATAAAAGCGGAGGCGGCACTGGTTTTAGTTTTTCAAGGCTCAGGCCAAAGGGTGCTTCGGTTAATACGACTGGTGGGGTTGCCAGTGGGCCGGTGAGTTTCATGAAGGTGTTTAATGCGGCAACCGAGGCCGTTAAACAGGGAGGAACCAGAAGAGGGGCCAACATGGGCATATTAAGAGTTGACCATCCTGATATTTTGGACTTCATAACGTCAAAAAGGGATAATGCAGATATAACCAATTTTAATATAAGCGTTGCTATTACTGAAGAATTTATGAAGGCTGTTGAGGAAGGCAGAGACTATGATCTGATTGATCCGCACAGCAATTTGCCCGTTGGAAGACAAAATGCAAGAGCAGTTTTTGATCTTATGGTAGACATGTCGTGGACAAACGGCGAGCCTGGAATTGTGTTTATCGATCGATTAAATAAGGATAATGTGACTCCCCAGCTAGGTAATATTGAAAGCACCAACCCATGCGGAGAACAGCCGCTTCTTCCATACGAAGCCTGCAATCTGGGATCCATTAATCTAAGTCACATGATTAAAAATTCTGGAGCCAAAGCGGAAGTGGATTTTGAAAAGCTTGGAAAAACTGTAAGGAAAGCAGTGCATTTTTTGGATAATGTTATTGATGTAAATAAGTATCCGCTGCCTGAAATAGATGAAATGACAAGGGGCACAAGGAAAATAGGACTTGGGGTTATGGGGTGGGCTGATCTTCTTTGCAAGCTCAATATTCCGTACAACTCACAAAAAGCTTGTACCTTGGCTGAAAGGGTAATGTCCTTCATACAGGATGAATCAAAAAAGGCATCAATGGAGCTGGCAGAAAAGAAAGGTGTTTTCCCTTATTTCGATAAAAGTATATATAATGAAAAGGGAATGAGACTTAGAAATGCTACCACAACAACAATAGCACCTACCGGAACTTTGAGTATTATTGCCGGCGTTTCAAGCGGTATAGAGCCGCTATTTGCAATATCATACATCAGAAATGTAATGGACAATGATGAACTTTTGGAGGTTAACCCTCTATTTAAACAGATTGCCATGATAGATGGCTTCTATTCTGAAAATCTAATGAGAAGAATTGCCAAAAAAGGTTCTATAAAAGGTTTTCCTGAAATACCTAAAACAGTGCAGAATGTGTTTGTTACTTCCCATGATATATTGCCGGAATGGCATGTAAAGATGCAGGCAGTATTCCAAAAGTATACTGATAATGCTGTTTCAAAGACTGTTAATTTAAAGCATGACGCTACCAAGGATGATGTTAAGGAAGTTTTTGAGATGGCCTACAGGACGGGCTGCAAGGGCGTTACTTTATACAGGGACGGAAGCAGGGATGCACAAGTTCTTAATATAGGGAGCGTAAATAAAGGTAAGAATGATGCTGAAGATAATTCTGACAGCGGTATAGCGGTGAGTATATCCCATATTGCACCAAGACCAAGACCTGAAATAGCTACAGGTTTTACTGAAAAGGTAAGAATAGGATGTGGAAACCTTTATATAACTGTTAACTATGACGAACATGGCATATGTGAAGTGTTTACAAACACAGGGCGTGCCGGGGGCTGTCCTTCACAGTCTGAAGCAACTGCAAGACTTGTATCCATTGCACTGCGTTCCGGTATAGATGCAAAGTCTATCGTTGAGCAGTTAAAGGGTATCAGGTGTCCATCCACAATAAAGCAAAATGGCATAAAGGTTCTTTCATGCCCAGATGCAATAGGCAGGCTAATAGAAAAGGTAGCAAAAATACAGAATGGCAAAGATGTAAGCGATAACGAGCTTGCGGTGCCGACTGAAGATATAATCCCGAGGCCAATGGCTAAGGTTGAATCGGTTTGTCATTCCTGTACAGGTGCTGATTCAGGCAGTACACGGGAAGGTGCGGGGAAAAGAAGTGCTGCTTGCCCTGAATGCGGACTCGCTGTAGAGCATGAGGGCGGATGCATGGTGTGCAGGAATTGCGGATTTTCAAAATGCGGATGATACCTTCTGATACTGAAAATATGCATCGATAACAAAGTTGTACACCAGATAATAAAATTGTATGCTAATAATGACCCAAAAATAATATTGTTGTATGCTATACCGAATTCTAAAATTAATAAACAACCTAGATATATGGAAAAAGCTGGTGTGATTGATTACATCAGCTTTTTGGTATTTTTTATGGTCACAATCTAAAATCTAACAAGGGCAGTAAAAGGGTAGTTGTGAGTCGCTCGCAACCTCTACAACTACGACTATTGCTACTATATTCAATAAAAATCAATTATGACTTAAGCAAGATGTTCTAATTTAATACAGTGTCTACTATATAAATTCAAGTAAAGTTTCCATAGACCAAAATCTTTAAGTATATCAGTTAGTGCTGGTTGTTCTTTTACTATTTTATCTACTTTTGGAAGCCAAATATTTTCAACACTTTCAATATCTATATCAGTTATTCTATCTTTTTCATACTTTGATGCAAAAGCTTTATCTATGGATATAACCATAATTCTAAATAAATATATGAATGAGAATAAATAAGATTTATGTATTAGAAAATTTAAATCAGTGTAAAGAACACTTATATATAGTTTTTTTTCGTTAATCTCGGTTGCTTCGAAATTGCTTTGAAAAAAGTGTTCAAAATTTGCATGCATAAATTCATCGTTTATTTTTGCTAATACTTTTCGAAATTCATTATTATTTGGAATGTATTTGATATTAACCCTTCTTTCTCAAGCTCTTTATAATATAGCTTTCGGTCATTATCATTTTTGTTTCTTCTTGGTATTTATTTACTGTTAGCTACAAGATATTGGGAATCTTTTGGAGGTGTTAAATCACAATCTATATAATCTATATAATCAGTAGATCCTATCATCACAGGTTCTATTAGAATAAGTAATGCCATAAAGAAGGCTTCCTGTTAGGTTTATTAGATAATACATGCTAATTGTATTTTTATGTGCACAATTTTTTCCATTGTGCACAATTATGTCATATTGAAATTGGACAACAAAATCCGTTGAAATCAATGGTATTAAATAATAATATATAGCTGCAACAAATTGGATTTATATAGAATTATATCTAAGGGAGGATGTGACTTAAGATAACCTAGCTAGGACATTAAACTAGAATTAAAAAAGGGGGATTATAATAATGAAAGCAAACAAAATTGTTTCAATACTATTAATAGTAGTAATTATTACATCGTTTATTGTACCTCAACCTAACGCTTTTTTAAAAGAAACTAATACATGCGAGCAGGATCATGATATAGCCCATACACAAGTATATCATGCGGCAAAAGAGAATTTAATTGAAAGGGCTGTGAATTGGTTATTTTATCCCAATATAGCATATAGTCTGTCCTGTTCTCACAATATAGTAGGTGCAACATGCACACAACCGGTAAGATGTACAAAATGTGGATTTAGTCCTGGTGGAAGTCCATTAGGACATAGCTTTGGGTCCTGGACAACGGTAACAACAGGAAACTGTAAGACTTATGGATCACAGAAGAGAACTTGTTCAAGATGTGGTACTTCTGAAACCAGAAGTGTATCTGGCTCTCACAATATAGTAAGTGCAACATGTACACAACCTGTAAGGTGCACAATATGCGGGTACAGTCCTGGAGGGACTGCATTAGGACATAGCTTTGGATCGTGGACAACAGTGACTACAGGAAACTGTAAAACTTATGGATCAGAAAAGAGAACTTGTTCAAAATGTGGTACTTCTGAGACCAGAAGTGTAACAGGTTCTCACAATATAGTAGGTGCAACATGTACACAACCTGTAAGGTGTACAATATGTGGATATAGTCCTGGAGGAAGTGCGTTAGGGCATAGCTTTGGATCATGGACAACAGTAACAGCAGGAAACTGTAAAACTTATGGAACGCAAAAGAGGACATGCTCAAGGTGTAGTACTTCTGAGACAAACAGTGTATTAGGTTCTCACAACATTGTAGGTGCAACATGTACAGAGCCGGTAAGGTGTACGATATGCGGGTACAGTCCTGGAGGGAGTACATTGGGACATAGTTTTGGGTCGTGGACGACGGTGACAACAGGAAACTGTAAAACTTATGGAACGCAAAAGAGAACATGCTCAAGGTGTGGTACTTCTGAAACCAGCAGTGTATTAGGTTCTCACAACATTGTAAGTGCAACATGCACAGAGCCGGTAAGATGTACAATATGTGGATTTAGTCCTGGGGGAACTGCATTGGGACATAGCTTTGGGTCGTGGACAACAATGACCACAGGAGACTGTAAAACTTATGGAACGCAAAAGAGGACATGTTCAAGGTGTGGCACTTCTGAAACCAACAGTGTATTAGGTTCTCACAACATTGTAAGTGCAACATGCACAGAGCCGGTAAGATGTACAATATGTGGATTTAGTCCTGGGGGAACTGCATTGGGACATAGCTTTGGGTCGTGGACAACAGTGACTACAGGAAATTGCACAACTTATGGAAAAGAGAAGAGAACATGTTCAAAGTGTGGTGCTTCTGAAACCAGCAGTGTGCTAGGTTCTCACAACATTGTAGGTGCAACATGCACAGAGCCGGTAAAATGTACAATATGTGGGTTTAGTCCTGGGGGAACTGCACTGGGACATAGCTTTGGGTCGTGGACGACAGTGACAACAGGAAACTGTAAAACTGACGGAACAGAAAAGAGAGCATGTTCAAGGTGTAATTCTACTGAAAACAGGAGCGTAACAGGTTCCCACGATATAGTGCCTGCAACATGTACAGAGCCGGTAAGATGTACAATATGCGGATTTAGTCCTGGAGGAACTGCATTAGGACATAGTTTTGGGTCGTGGTCAACAGTGACGACAGGAAATTGTAAAACTGACGGAACAGAAAAGAGAGCATGTTCAAGGTGTAATGCTACTGAAAACAGGAGTGTAGCAGGTTCCCACGATATAGTACCCGCAACATGTACAGAGCCGGTAAGATGTACAATATGTGAATTTTCTATCGGAGCACCTATTCCACATTCTGTGAATAAATGGACTATTACTAAGAATGCTACATGCATAACAACTGGAGTACAAACAGGGGAGTGTGTAAACTGCAAAATCACTATAGTGCAGGATATACCAAAGTCACAGCATAATTATATACTTGGAAATTGGCAATTAACTAGCTTGGAATCTGAATGTAGGAGAAGATTAGGAGTCTGTGATATATGCCAAGATGAAAAAGTTGAACATGATAATGATCATACATATAACTCTGATGGAAAGTGCATAGATTGTTCATATAAGGGGACGGGTGAAGATGAGTTTGTTGATAATGAGGTATTTAGTCAGTATGACCCTGATGATGCTGTAAGGATAACAAAAGAATATGTAGTCAATGAGATGGTAAAAGATGGTGATTTGGCATATAATGTTATGTATGTAGGGGTTATGATTAAAGGTACAGATTTAGAAACTGAGTTAATGAAGGATGAAAACAAGTTTTACGAATTTTGTTATAATTATGGTAGAGTAAGAATGCAACTTGAAAACGAATATGATGAATTAATTATGAAACCTGTAACAATAGCATTAATTACTGGTTTAATAGGTAATTTAATTCCCAAAACTCCCAAAAATCTGGGTAGTTATGAGGGAACGTATAAAATTCCATTCAAATTTGGTAGTATTGAAAAAGCAGAAGCACATTTTGCAAAACATGGTGGTGAGTTTAAGGGGGCATTTTCAAATGTTGATGAGTATGTTCAAGGTGCAAAAAATGTTATAAATAATGGAATAAAGGTTACATATAAATACAATGGCGAAACAAGAATTGGATATGTGAAATTTATGGGTAATACAAGTAAAGGGGTATCCAAGTTTGAGTTTGTAGGTACAAATAGTGTTGGAGATATTACCACATACCACGTTGAAAGTGGAAAAGATTTCTGGAAAATGCTAAATGGAAGCAACTCTCAAATAATTAATCCTGTACCATAGGAGGAATAGTTTTGATATATACAGCGACTTTAAAAAAGATAGATTCAACAATTGAAGGAGAAATAGTCCTTGAAGTTAACGGAATTGAATTAACTGGTTTTGTTAGTTATTTCCCGCATAAAATTGAAGAAAATAAACAATACCAAGTGTCTATAGGTTTTGCTATTCTGGATGATGTTGAGATAAAGGAAATATTTGACGAGAAAGGGTTTGAACGCATTAATGATAGCTTGTCATACTATGTAAAGGGTCTGTTAAAACAAGATGGAACTCTTGATGCGGGTATAATTATAAACGATGAAAATTTATTTGATTATGCTGATTTGCATGGTAAATATATACAAATCAAAGTTGATAGGCTAAGTGTTGAATTTGTTAATTAAGTAGTAAATCTGAATAGCATATGTACTGTAAAGGTATTTAAAAGGCGGTTGTTTATGATGACCGTCTTTCTTTTAACCATTTCTTCAATACTACAGTCTTATATTACCGAATTATTAATTATATTTATTATGTGTCTTTAGGAGACTGTGAAAAAAACTCTGTAAAAGCAGCTTTTTATGATAAAATCAAAATATCATAGGAGGCTGTTTTTTATGGCAAAGAGAAAGAGTTCAATGAGTGAAGGCAAAAAGAATATTATTGCAGCATTACTTCAGGAATATGATATCCAGTCTGCTGAAGATATCCAAGATGCACTTAAAGACTTACTGGGTGGCACTATTCAAAACATGTTAGAGACTGAAAAGGATCATCACCTTGGATATGAGCCTTATGAGCGAACAGAAAACACAAATTCCAGGAATGGCAAAAAAACTAAATCATTGCGAAGTAAATACGGCCAAATGGAGATCAATGTTCCCCAGGATCGTGAAAGTACTTTTGAGCCGCAAATAGTTAAGAAGCGTCAGAAAGATATATCTACAATTGAACAAAAAATCATAGCGATGTATGCTAAGGGATTAACAACACGCCAAATATCTGAGCAAATCGAAGATATCTACGGTTTTGAAGTAAGTGAAGGCATGGTATCCGATATCACTAACAAACTCCTGCCAGAAATTGAAGAATGGCAGCAAAGAGCATTATCCAGCGTTTACCCAATCATATTTATAGATGCAGTACATTTCTCTGTAAGAGACAACAATGTGGTTAAAAATCTAGCTGCTTATATTATTCTTGGCATTAGTGAGGAAGGCAAGAAAGAAGTATTAAGCATCAATATTGGTCAAAATGAAAGTAGTAAATATTGGCTAAGTGTCTTAAATGAACTCATTAGTGTTGCATAAAAAACTTTAATAAAAATCAACTGTAATATTTACCTGTAAAAATGTGAAAGCTCCTTTGTTAATATCAAGTGGGTTGACGTGACAAGCAACCACAATAATTAACTAAGGAGCTACCGATATGGTTGATTGTACTAAAGTTTTCGAAACTTTAACAGGCTTTTTACCTAAGAACATTTTGGAAAAAGCCGTTGAGGAAACCAATGCAGAACACGGAACAAAGAAATTTACTGTTCTTCGGCAACTTAATACGATGATGTATGCACACTTGACAAAGAAAGTAAGCCTTAGAGATATTCAAGACGGAATAACTGCTGATAAGAAACTTCAAGAACATACAGGAACCATTAGTGCTTCACAAATATCTCGTGTAAATATTAATAGAGATACCAATGTGTTTAAAATGATATTTGGAGATACACTTGCCAAGGTTAGAAAGTATAATATTATAAGAATAATTCCAGGAAGCTGGGGTATTCTTAAAGTAATCGATTCAACAATTATAAGGCTTTGCTTATCCCTTTTTCCTTGGGCTGACTATAGAGATAAAACAGCTGCAGTTAAAGTTCACACCATTTATGATAT